>NZ_DAIUFW010000002.1:0-168504 GCF_036844465.1 Methylobacillus sp. | reverse complement strand
CCGGCAATGACGACAACGCCGGGTCTGCACGTATCTGCTGCAACATGGTCAATCCATCCATATTGGGCATGTTCCAGTCGGATACCACAAAATCAAAACTGCCGCTTCTCAGCTTGGCCAAGGCCATCACACCGTCTTCCGCCTCGTCCACATTGTTGTAGCCCAACTCTTTCAGCAGGTTGCGCACAATCCGACGCATCGTGGAAAAATCATCGACCACCAGGAATTTAGTATTGGGATTCGCCATTTATTACTCCAATTCAATCTTCTATTTGTATTGCCAGAAAAACACCTGGTATTCCATCACACGCGCAAGGCACGCGTACTGTTCGCAGCCAGGTAGTGCAACACTTTGCCCGGCATCTCATGCAGCGAGGTCACTTCATGCACGCCACCGGCAGCAATCGCCTCCTTGGGCATGCCGAATACGACGCAACTCGCTTCATCCTGCGCAAAGTTATAAGCACCAGCCTGCTTCATTTTCAACATGCCCGCGGCGCCATCCTTGCCCATGCCGGTGAGAATAACACCAATTGCATTCTTGCCCGCATAGGCCGCGGCAGAATCAAACAAAACATCGACTGATGGCCGGTGCCGGTTGACTGGCAGGTCATCGCTCAATTGCGTGACATAGTTGGCACCACTGCGCGCCAACAATAAATGTGAATGCCCCGGGGCAATATAGGCATGGCCCGGCAGCACCCGTTCGCCGCCTTGCGCTTCCTGCACGGAAATTTTGCACAGGCTGTCCAAGCGCTTGGCAAAGGATTGGGTAAAGCCTGCTGGCATGTGCTGCGCAATCAGGATGCCGGGGCAATCCGATGGCATTTGCATCAGGAAGGATTTGATGGCTTCCGTGCCGCCGGTGGAAGCCCCGATGATAATCAGTTTTTCACTACTAATCAGCGGATTGCGCACGGAGGGCAAACCGCCACTCTCCGCCACGGGCGCCAGAGATTTCCTGGCAACCAGTCGTGCTCGTGAGGCCACACGTATCTTGTCGGCGATCATTTCGCTGTATTCATGCATGCCGCTAGCAATCGACATCTTGGGTTTGGTCACAAAATCCACCGCTCCCAGTTCCATTGCCCGCATGGTGATTTCCGAGCCGCGCTCGGTCAGCGAGGAAATCATGACCACCGGGGTTGGCCGCAGCCGCATCAGACGCTCAAGAAAATCCAGGCCATCCATCTTGGGCATTTCTACATCGAGCGTCAGCACATCGGGATTTTTCTGCTTGATCATCTCCCGCGCAATCAATGGATCAGGTGCAGCGCCCACCACCTCCATCCCTGGCTGCTGGTTGATGATTTCAGTGAGCAAACTGCGGATCAGCGCCGAATCATCAATGATAAGAACTTTTATAGTCATGTCATCGCCTTGCATTCATTATTATTGGTAGCTGGTTTTCCATTCAGAACAACTCGACATCACCAGCCACCTTGCTAGTATTGATCTTCTTGGCGTAGCTCTCTTCACGGCTAGCCAAGGTATTGTTATGCAATTGCTTGAGCTTCTTGACCAATACCCGCCCTGTTCTGGGGAAGAAATACACCTTGCGGGGATAGATATCATTCAGGTCTTCCCCCACTACGCGGATATTCTCGTCCCGCAGGTATTTGCGCACAAATGCCGCATTTTTCTCGCCGATATTGATAGAGCTAAAGCCGCTCAGCACATTGCCGCCACCAAAAATCTTTGCTTCCAGATTCTCCCTGCGCGCGCCGCTCTTGAGCAATTGATTGATCAATACTTCCATGGCATAGGTGCCATAGCGCGCTGATTCCGAAACAGGATTATTGATGTCTGCCGGATTGCCTTCCGGCAGCATGAAATGATTCATGCCGCCAATGCCGGATACCCGGTCGCGTATGCATGCCGAAACACAAGACCCCAGCACGGTCACGATCACTAGATCCCTGGGAGTGGTGTAATACTCCCCGGGCAATATCTTGACGGCATCACAGTTGAAGGTCTTGTCAAAATACTGGTTGGTCGCTAATTGTTCTTCTATGAGGTTAGCCATATTCAGTCTCAACTCTGATTGAGGGCATACACCGTCTTGCCCAGGAGCCTGAATGCATTGGTTGCGTAAAGAAAGTTTTCCGAGTGGCCGGCAAACAGCAAACCATCCGGCTTCATCAAGGGAACAAATCTTTTCAAAATCGTGGCTTGCGTCGGCTTATCAAAATAAATCATGACATTGCGGCAAAAAATCGCATCAAACTGCCCATTGACCGGCCAACTGTCGCCAAGCAGATTGAGCGGCTTGAAGGTAATCAACTTCCGCAAATCATCGCGCACGCGCACCAAGCCTTCTTGCCTGCCCTTTCCCCTGAGAAAGAACTTCTTCTTTTGTTCCATCGTCAGCTTCTCAATGCGGTCATGGTTGTAAATACCTGCCGCTGCCGCGGTCAGTACATTGGTATCAATATCCGTCGCAACAATCTCCACCGGAGGCCGCAAGCTGCCAAACACCTCGCAAGCCGTGATCGCCAGGCTGTAAGGTTCTTCACCAGTAGAGCTTGCGCAACACCAGATGGAGATTGGCTTCTCCACCTTGCGCATATGTTCCGCCAAGATAGGGAAATGATGGTGTTCACGAAAGAATGAAGTCAGGTTAGTCGTCAATGCATTTGTGAATGCTTCCCACTCATCGGCTCCGGCCTCGTTTTCCAGCTTGTCGAGATAATGCTCAAAGCTCGAAATCCCCGTCATCCGCAACCGCCTAGCAAGGCGGCTATAAACCATTTCATGCTTGGAGTCCGATAACGAAATCCCCGCCACCTGGTAAATCAGTTTGCGCACACGGGTGAAATCGTGGTCCGTGAAATCAAACTCCCTCTCTGCGCTTGATCTGCCTGCCATACCTGCACCCAATTACACTTCCCCTTGCATGCTCACTATCAGAACTCTTCCCATTCATCACTGGAAAGATCCGGCCCTATCACCTTTTTAGGGATAACTGCCGCCTTGGAGCCAGAACTATTGAATCCCGATGACGCTGGCGTTTGCTGAGATTTTATCGGGCTTACTTTTGCCGTCACTTTCTTTGGCTTCGCAGCGGCAGACTGCACTGACTCAGCCTTACCAGGATGAGAGGACGACACTGTCTTTTTCACCGGCACACTCAATGGCTCTACCCTCACATCCCGGCCATTACCCAGTTTAAATACGCTCGCGGCACGCTCAAGTTGCAACACATCCCCTTTCAGCGATTCTGCCGCCGCTGCGGCCTCTTCTACCAATGCCGCATTACGTTGAGTCACTCCATCCATATCATTCACAGCCTGATTGACCTGGTCAATACCAATGCTCTGTTCATTCGAGGCCACCGTGATCTCGGCCATGATATCGGTCACATTGCGCACGGAAGCCATGATTTCATTCATGGTCGCGCCTGCCTGATCGACAAATACCACGCCGGTTTCAACACGCTCAACCGAATCGGAAATCAATCCCTTGATCTCCTTGGCGGCGGCTGCCGAACGGTGTGCAAGGTTACGCACTTCTGCCGCCACCACGGCAAACCCGCGTCCCTGCTCACCAGCGCGCGCGGCTTCCACTGCCGCATTCAACGCAAGGATATTGGTCTGGAACGCAATCCCGTCAATCACGCTGATAATGTCAGCGATCTTGTTGGCTGATTCGCTGATCAGGCGCATTCCATCCTTTGTTTCCTCAATCACCTGACCACCGCGCTCTGCCACGCTGGAGGCAGTCAGAATCAACTGGTTGGCCTGGCGGGCATTATCAGCATTCTGCTTCACAGTAGAAGCAAATTCATCCATCGAACTGGCAGTCTTTTCCAGTGAACTGGCCTGGGCCTCGGTACGCGCGGACAAGTCATTATTGCCGCTGGCAATCTCGCTCACGCTGGTATTGATGCGATGAACATTGGTACGGATATCCGTAATCATGGCCACAATGTTGACATTCATCTGGTTCAGCGCACGCAACAACATGCCAGTTTCGTCGGTCTTGTCACTGGTGAATTTAAGCGAAAGGTCCCCACTGGCAAGAGAGTTCGCAATATCGGTAGCTTCTCGCAAAGGTTTGATCACCGAAGAGGAAAACGACACTGCCATGGTGATGGCAGCTATCATAGCCACCACTGCGCAGACAATGATCACGTCAGCATCAAAACCACCCAATACTGCCGCAATCACAAGCAACATGGATAGCATGATGGCGAGCGTCGTCACCATCAACCGTGTTTTCAATGTCATTTGCCCCATCCTTTTCACCCTGGAAACCAAATCGGTTTTCAATACCTCCCCACGATACAACTTGAGTCCGTGATGCTTGTTTTCACGCAAACTGGCATAAATGCGCGTGGCCTGCTCAACCTGTTGGCGCGTCGGCTTAACCCGTACAGACATATACCCGACCACATTACCGTTCTGGCGCAAAGGGGTCGCATTGGCAAGCACCCAATAGAAATCGCCATTTTTGCGGCGGTTTTTCACCATCCCAGTCCAAGGTAAACCCTCCTTCAGCGTCGCCCATAAATCGGCAAACGCTTCTGGCGGCATGTCCGGGTGTCGCACCAGGTTGTGCGGCGCCCCGATCAGCTCTTCTTCAGTAAAGCCGCTAACCCGGATAAAGTCCTGATTGACATAAGTCAGCCTCCCCTGCAGATCGGTAGTCGACAAAATCGACTCCCCATCGCTCAGCAGATATTCATTGGCTGTTACAGGCATATTGATTCGCATGATATTTCTCCGTCATCAGGGTCATACCCCCTGCATACGCTCTTCCGTCTCTCGACAAAAGCAAATAATGTATTGTTTATTAACTGATCTTGAACACACTTACCGTGGATGACAGCTTCTGCGCCTGCTCTTCCAAGCTTTCCGCCGCCGCGGCAGCCTGCTCAACCAAAGCAGCATTCTGCTGGGTCATTTCATCCATTTGCCCGATTGCAATATTCACCTGCTCAATCCCTGAACTTTGCTCCTGGCTGGCCGAGGTAATCTCGCCCATGATGTCAGCAACACGCTGCACAGCGGACACTATCTCATTCATGGTAGTGCCTGCTTGATCGACCAGCTTGTTACCGATATCAACCTTTTCTACAGAGTCGCCAATCAATCCCTTGATTTCCTTGGCAGCGGCTGCCGAACGCTGCGCCAGATTGCGCACCTCGCTCGCCACGACCGCAAAGCCGCGCCCCTGTTCCCCTGCACGCGCTGCTTCAACGGCAGCATTCAAGGCCAGAATATTGGTCTGGAATGCAATGCCATCAATCACGCCGATAATATCCACGATCTTGCGCGAGCTATCCTTGATCGAACCCATGGTACTCACCACCTGCTCCACAACTTGTCCACCACGCACGGCGGAACCTGAGGCGGTGATCACCAACTGGTTGGCCTGCCTTGCATTGTCTGCATTCTGTCTGACAGTGGAGGTCAACTCTTCCATGGAACTGGCAGTTTGTTCCAGGCTCGACGCCTGGGACTCGGTACGGGAGGAAAGGTCCGCATTGCCGCTGGATATCTCGCTGGTAGCAACTGACATTGTGTCTGTGCTGGTGCGCACTTCGGTAACCAATTTGCGCAATTCCTGAACCATGGAGCGTATCCCGACCAAGAGACGGCCTGGTTCATCAATCGCGCTTTCATCAATCATGTCGAGCAGATCATTCTGCCGCGGCGCAAGGTCTCCCTTGGAGACGCGCCCGATCACGCGGATACCATAATTGATAGGCTCGATGATGGATTGGGTGATTACTTTCGCAAAAACCACGCCCAACAACAGGGCCAGCAAGCCAAGCCCGATGACAATCAACCGGCCCTGGCTACTGGAGCGCGAGTTGGCAGAGGCAAGCTCCTGCGCCCTGGCGCGCTCAAACTGCAACAGCTCATCTACGGCATCCTGGTAAGCAGCACGTGCTGCCTGGAATTTGCCCTCCACGCTCTCGAAAAACGCCTTTTGGTCCAAGCTCAACCTGGTAGTGACGTTGCGCTTTTCTTCCACACTGACTTGTTCATTGGTCAGCCATTGTTCAAGCGCTGCCACCCTAATATTCAGCCCGACCCTGACCTTGAACGCCTCGCTCACCACCGCATGGTAGTCCTCGCGCAGCTTGTTGATTTTCTCCAGGAGTGGCTGATACTCCGGCTCCTTCATGGACTCCACTATCTGCGCGCGCAGCTTGTCCACTTCCGACTCCTGCTCCTTCATCCTGTCGAGGAAATAGGATTCCTGGTCCTGACTGCGATTTCTGATATAAGCCACTGTATTCATGATGCTGATATTGGTATGCAGCTTCCAATCATTGAGCAGATCCTGCCTGAATGCAGATTGTTCAACAATCGTCTCGGTACGATTGCTCATTGACATCATCAATCCAAAACTGAGAATGACGATCGCTGTCATTAACACTAATACGACTCCAAAACCAATCACCAACCGCTTGGTAATTCTCTGGCCGTACATATAGTTCATCAATGGATTCAGTAACTTCATCTCCGGTTTCCGCCTTTCCCAGTTTTGAGTGTTGTACTAATTATTATTGTGTTATTGAGCCGTTAGCTGGCTACAGTGATATGGTCAATCAAACCCATTTCCGAACTTGTCATTAATTTGTCGATATCCACCAGAATCAGCATCCTGTCATCCAATGTACCCAGGCCGATCAGATAATCAGTGCTGAGGATGGACCCCATTTCTGGCGCAGATTTGATCTGTTGTGAGTTCAAGGTAGTGACATCGGACACGCTGTCCACCACGATACCGGTGATACGACTATTGATATTGAGGATGATGACGACAGTAAACTGGTCATAGGTAGGCGTGCCCAGGTTGAACCGAATACGCATATCCACGATAGGCACGATGATGCCGCGCAGATTGATGACACCCTTGATGAAATCCGGAGCGTTCACGATCCTGGTGACACTCTCGTAACCACGGATTTCCTGCACCTTGAGAATATCAATTCCGTATTCCTCACTGCCCAGTGTAAAAGCCAGGAACTCCTTGCTTTCCACCTCCATAGACCGGGATGAAACCAGTTGCGCCTGGCTCTCCGCCTTACTGCTGGTTATTTCTAACATGACAACACCTCTTAATAAATGGAAGTTTCAGTGATCAACTGTCTGCTGGACCGCAACAAATTGGTGACATCGAGAATGAGCGAAACACCGCCGTCCCCAAGAATGGTCGCCCCGGAAATACCTGCCACCTTGCGGTAGTTGGATTCAAGGTTTTTCACTACTACCTGCTGCTGCCCCACCAGCTCATCCACAAGCAATGCTGCTTTCTTGCCGTCCGCCTGCACCACCACCAGGATTCCATCCTTGGGCTCACGGTGGAGCGGCTCGATACCGAACATCTGGTATAAGGGAATCAAAGGCAGGTAATCTTCGCGCACCTTGACGAGACGGCCCTGCCCTGTGACGTCCTTGATGTCATCCGCCATAGGCTGCAATGACTCCATGACAAAACTGAGCGGCAGAATATAGACTTCATCTCCCACCCGCACCGACATGCCATCCAGTATCGCCAGGGTCAGCGGCAGCGAAATGGAGATCGTGGTGCCGTAACCTGCAGCGGAACGAATATCAATGACCCCGCCCATGGCAGTGATGTTGCGCTTGACCACATCCATACCCACGCCTCGACCAGAAACATCGGTCACCTGTTCGGCAGTGGAAAAGCCCGGGGCGAAAATCAGTTGCCAGACATCGCTGTCAGGCATGCTGTCTGAGACATTGAGTCCGGAGGATTTGGCTTTATTGAGGATACGCTCGCGATTCAGCCCGCCTCCGTCATCACTCACCTCGATGATGATGTTGCCTCCCTGGTGCCCGGCAGAGAGGGAAAGACGGCCAATCGGGTTCTTGCCTGCGGCTGCTCTTGCTTCCGGCGACTCTATCCCATGGTCAACGCTGTTGCGCACCAGATGGGTCAGAGGATCAACAATGCGCTCGATCAAGCCCTTGTCCAGCTCGGTCGCAGCGCCATTGGTAACAAATTCAACCTTCTTGCCGAGCTTGGTGGCAAGATCGCGCACCATGCGTGGGAAACGGGAGAATACGTAGTCCATTGGCATCATGCGGATTGACATCACGGCTTCCTGCAAATCGCGGGTATTCCTGGTCAACTGGCCAACACTGTTGAGCAGGCGTTCATGCAGCATGGGGTCCAGTGTGCTGGTCCGCTGCTCTATCATGGCCTGGGTAATCACCAGCTCGCCGACGAGATTGATGAGCTGGTCCACTTTCTCAATCCCAACACGGATGGAAGTAGTTTCCTGGCTGGCCGTTGCCTTGTCGGCTTCACGGCGAGGTCCGACCCGCTTGTTTTCCGGCGGCTCGTTCTTGGCCTGGGTTTCAGCTGCCGGCGTAGCAGCGGCAGTGGGCGCAGGAGGAATGGCATTGCTGTCGAACAAGCCAAAATCCCCCTCATCCAGTGGCGACGCCTCAGCCTTGACTGGCTCCGTCTTGATTTCCACAGCCGCATCGCTTTTCTCGGTCACTCTGATCTTGTCCACATCAACGACAAATGAACTCACGGCAAGAATACTGTCGCGGCTTTCCTCGGTTTCCAGCCACAAGGACTTCAAATCTCCCACGATCGGCTGTTGCGTGACCTTGCCGAGCAATTCCAGCTCAGAAACCAGGGTGGTCAGGTCGCGGTCCAGGATTTCCGGCATCTCGACCAGGTAATACCGCTTGCCACTGGCAACCGTTTTTCCACTGGAAACAGCATCCGCTCCAGCCGCACCCAGCTCGGTAATCACCAGATCATCGGGATCAAGAATAAAGGAACAAATGGCGACGATATCGTCCAGACTTTCTTCCGTTTCCAGCTTAAGCACATGCCGCTTGCCTACTGCGGGCAATGACTCCACCTTGCCCAGCAATGCCAGCTCAGCACTCAGCGCAATAACATCTTTTTCCGGCAGTTCCGGCAACTGCACCTGATATTGTTTTGTCTTGGCTGCTGTCCCAGCATTCGGCATATCCTGCGCAACCACTTTTTCCTGGACTGCTTCCATAGCTGGCGCAGCCGCTGCAATCACCCTGGGCGGCGCTACTGCCTCATGTCCATCCGCTTGCGCAAGGTTTTGCAACACCAACTTGATTTCTTGAACCGCTTTCTGATCAACGGCACTGCCATTGCGATGCCCATCCAGCTGCATCTTGAGAATATCCTTGGCTGACAGGAATACATCGACATGCTCTGCCGTCAGCCTCATTTCCTGTTTGCGTATCCGATCCAGCAGGTTCTCCAGCACATGGGTAATTTCGGTCATATCCGACATGCCGAAGGTAGCCGCCCCTCCCTTGATGGAGTGAGCCGCGCGAAAAATAGCGTTGAGATCTTCCGCGCCGGGTTGCTCAATATCCAGCTCCAGCAGCAAATGCTCAGCTTCCGCCAGCAGTTCATCCGACTCATCGAAGAACACCTGGTAAAACTGGCTCATATCAATTGTCATTATTCCGCCCCATTTCCATGCATACTCATCCGGTCCGACAAGATGTTGCCATCACACGCTTCATCCAATCACACGCTGCACCACGTCCAACAATCGCTTGGGGTCAAACGGCTTGACCAGCCAGCCTGTGGCTCCTGCCGCCCGTCCCAATGCCTTCATTTCGTCGCTGGACTCCGTCGTCAACATTAATATCGGCACTTTCTGGTAAGTACTGAGGCTGCGCAGCGATTTAATTAGGGTCAATCCATCCATGTTAGGCATATTCTGGTCAGTCAATACCAGATCTACGACATTGGTCTTGGCCTTGTTGAGTGCATCCTCGCCATCCACGGCCTCGATCACCTGATAGCCAGCCGCATTCAGGCTAAACACAACCATTTGCCTCAATGATCCTGAGTCATCCACAGCCAATATTGTTTTACCCATATCCTTTGCCCCTCGTTCCTGCACGTCTTACCATGTATTGACGCAGTTCTTCGTTATAAAAAGAGAAACCTAAAACAGCTCTATCTCGCCAGTTCCCATATGCTGCTGATTCACAGATGACTGCAAATCCTTGTGCATGGCAGCACGCCGTTCATTCAATGACTCGCTCATCCGCTGCAGGATGGCCGCAATATCCTCATGGGAGTGCCCTGTCACCAACGACTCATGCTGATCCGCCATCGCCAGCAGCAACAGCTTGAGCCCTCCCACGCGCGCAAGCGCACGGGTCAGCAACTGGTTGGTCATATCTTCGAACTGCATCCCCGTCACCACCCGGTTGACCTCGCTCTCGATTTGGCGGCTATACATCGCCACTTCAGCAAGATGTTGCTGCGAAAGCTGGGAACTCACGCTCAAACTCAGTAATATCTGCTGTTGCGCCTGGGCCGCCTGATTGATCGCCATGAATCCATCCACCAGCATCGTGATAGCTTCGCGCAATAACCCATTGGCGCGATTAAGATCAGTTTCCACATGCTCAAGATGCTCCTCGCCCCAGCCACCGAGACTGACCAGCAACTCTTTCAATTCATCTATCGGTATCGTCTGACTTGCCATATCCAATTACCTTGTCCAGACTGCATTCAATTTGCAAAAAACAAGAGAAACCCCTTGCACCACCTCTATCATGGCGCTTTCCTCTCGTCAGTCAGCGCTGATACGTCTTCCGCGTTTTCCACTTCCATGGAACTATTGTCATTGATGGTTTCCTCTTCCGCCTTCTTGTTCATGATAATGATGCTGATACGGCGATTGACAGGGTTCAGTGAGTTGTCCTTGTCGAACAACACCGCGGAGGAAAGCCCCACCACCCGCAGCACTTTCTCTTCCTTCATCCCCCCTGATACCAGTTCGCGGCGGGATGCATTGGCGCGATCCGCAGATAATTCCCAGTTACTGTAATAACGTTCCCCACCTGGATAAGGTGCTGAGTCAGTATGTCCCGACAAACTAATTTTATTGGGAACGTCATTAAGCAATTGCCCAATTTCATGCAATATCTGGCGTGCATACGGCTGCAGCTCCGCCTTAGAAGAGGCGAACATGGGTCGGTTTTGCTCGTCGACAATCTGAATCCGCAGGCCTTCCGTTGTGATATCGAGCAGCAACTGCTGCTTGAATTGGCGTAGCGTAGGACTGGCCTGGATAGCCTCCTCAATACGTTTCTTCAGCGCCTTGAGCTGTTGCAATTCTGCCTTGGCTACTTCTTCTTTCGCTGTCTTGAGGTCAGGCTTCTTCTTTCCCTCCTGGTTATCGCTCTTCCTGATCTGCCCCTGTTTCTTGGTCATATCGTTACCGCCCCCCTTGAGGACGCTATCGCTGGCACCAGCCCCGGAGCCACCTTGCATCGCCACCTTGAGAGGCGTCTTGAAATATTCGGAGATACCTTCCAGATCGGCCTTGGTAGTAGAACCCAGCAGCCACATCAGCAGGAAGAATGCCATCATGGCTGTGACAAAATCGGCATAGGCGATTTTCCAGGCGCCTCCATGGTGTCCTCCACCATGAGTCTTGATGCGCTTGACGATAATGCGAACGTTTTCCTGGGCCATCTTGTTCTCCGTACCCCGAACTAACGGGCCTTGGCCTGCTTGACGTGCGCCTCAAGCTCGGTAAACTCAGGGCGTTCGGTGGAATACAGCACCTTGCGGCCAAACTCAACCGCAATGGCCGGCGCATAACTATTGAGGCTGGCGAGGAACGTCACCTTGGCGCACTGGAACATCTTGGAAGATTCATCTGCCTTGCGTTCCAGCAAACTTGCCAGCGGCCCGACAAACCCATAAGCCAACAGAATGCCGAGGAAGGTCCCCACCAAGGCATGGGCAATCAACATGCCCAGCTCGTTGGGAGGCAGGCCAACAGATTCCATGGTATGCACCACGCCCATCACCGCAGCCACGATACCGAATGCAGGCATGCCATCGCCCAGCCTGGCAATGCAATGGGAAGGCACCATGCTCTCATGGTGGTGAGTCTCGATTTCGTTATCCATGAGGTTCTCGATCTGGAACGCATCCATATTGCCCGAGGACATCAGACGCAGATAATCGCAGATGAAATCCATCAAGTGATGATCGGAGAGCACATCGGGATATTTGGAGAAAATCTGGCTGCTTTCAGGATTCTCGATGTCATTCTCCACCGACATCATGCCGTCACGGCGGATCTTGGTCAGGATCTCGAACAGCAGCGCCAGCAGATCCATGTAGCGCGCCTTGGTATATTTCGAGCCCTTTAATACGCTCGGCAGGGCCTTGAGCGTTGCCTTGATGGCCTTGGCATCGTTGCCCACTAGAAAAGCGCCAATGGCGGCACCTCCGATCATGAGCAGTTCCAGTGGCTGGAACAGGGCAGCCAAATGCCCACCCGCCATGGCAAACCCGCCAAATACACTTCCAAGTACAACCAGGTACCCTGCTATCACCAGCATATCAGCACACTCCGCTCGGGTTGCATAACCCCGACTTCTTTAAGTTATTCTCAGCATAGCAAGCAAGCCAATATTCTGATTGTGGTAATTAAGGTGCAATATCCCCTTATATCTGAATCATCGCAGCTTGAATGCCTTCCTAAAATTCCCAGACGAAAATACTTGGAGCGTCAGGCTTATCTTGAATCTGCAATTTGGGAATCACGCCCGGAATATCAAACTCGTAACTGATAAGCAAACTGCCTGCTCGCATTTCCTGTTCTGCCTTACGCCAGAGATCAGGCATTGCCGCCGGGGAAAGGTACGCAAACACAACATCGTACCCAGAGAGGTTAACGGCCTGGTAATTGCCATACTTGAATCTTGCAGGAGATTTTTTTAATGTGGCTAACACAGCGCTGACCAGCCATGGCAAAGGCGCCAGCTCAATTCCGGAGCATTTGGCATGAGAACATTCCCGCGCCAGGTACATCACGAGACCACCCAGTCCACTGCCGATATCCAGAATACGAACCGGCCTATCCTGGGGAATCAGGTGTTTGACCCTTTGCCAGGTTGCGGGCAAGGTCGGATAGAACGGCACCTGGGTGCGATATGTGCTCCAGAACACGGTCAAGGTGAAACAAAACGCCATCAGGTAAACCCAGCTGGGCAAATGCCATTGCAGCATAAGCAATATCGCCAACGGGAACAGCAAATGAATCCAGCGCCACCACGACGCCATCCCCAGCAGCATGGCTAATCCGCCAGCCAACAGCCCCTGCAATAAAAACAGGGACCACACCGGCAGGCTCATCCCGTCAAATTGCCACAGATATAGCTGGATCAGGCACCAGACCAAACCCAGCACACCCAATTGCACAAAAAAAGCCAGGATAGCGGGGGGTAACCGCTTCCTGGCATCACACAACTCCAACACCGGATCCTGATCGCTCGGCATGGTCAGCATCCATTAAAAATTTGGCGGAACATACTTATATATTAAGCGCTCAGCGCGATAGCTTGCTGCTCCCTGGCCTTCTTGGTTTTGCCTGCGCGTGAAGGCACATGGCAAAGATTGCATTGATATTGTTCATGCAGATCGTAGGCATTGACGACAAACTCCCCGCCACAGCAGCTGCACCGATGCATCTTCAACATATTGCTGTCCAGGAAACGGACCAAGGTCCAGGCACGAGTCAGCGACAACACCAGATCTTCGTCATCAGGCTCGCTGCCGACCTGCTGCAGATATAGCTTATAAGCCTTTATCACGGCAGTAATGCCGGTCACGCCCGCATGCTGAACCAAGAAGCGGTGGATGTTCACAAAAATTGAGGAATGAATGTTCGGCTGCCAGGTTAAGAACCAGTCTGTCGAGAATGGCAGCATTCCCTTGGGAGGCGACATGCCCTTGATTTCCTTATACAGCTTGATCAGGCGCTCACGGGACAAGGTAGTTTGAGACTCCAGCAATTGCAATCTCGCGCCCAGTTGGATCAACTGCATTGCCAGCTGAATCTGTTCTGCCTCATTCACTACGCTCTTGCTCATGATAACTCCCGATGCTTTAAATATTATGATGCTTAACGATCTACGATGCCTGCCCAGATCAATCAGGCGATTTCCTCAACGCCCTGGCCCGCCATCAGGATGGCAGCGTGCGCCTGGGCCTGCAGTCTATCTTTGGTGTAGCTGGTCAGCATGCCCAGGATAGCGGTGTCATCAAAACGGAAACGGGTCAGCATCATATTAAAGCTGCTGAGCTTGAGAAGTTGGGCGTTGCTCAGGCCTTCCAGCAAATCTGCAATATCCTGGCTCAAGCCCAGGCGGAAAATTGCAGCGGCCTTGTCTGCACGAATCATCTGTTGTGCAAGCATCAGATAACTAAGATTGGCATCCTTGATCTCTGCCATGATTTCTTGCTCGTTCATTTCCAGTCCCCTTGCTTAGAAGTTGCGTTGCGGTGTGCATCGCTGGTGAGGCGTACTTTGAACTTATTTGGAAGGAAGACAAACTGGGGTCTGTCGGTTTTTTCGTACAGACGAACAAGCATAGCCGATACGGTGTTTGTCTTACAAACACCGTATCGGCTATGCAGCATCAGGCTTTCAGAGGAGGTATGCAGCTAAATTTCAGTTATTCACTGAGTCAAACTTTTTATATCTCGCAAAAATTCTCTATCGAACATGAATGTTTAACGGCAGCTCTTTATTAATCTTTAGGATAATTTTTAAAAAAATTACAAAAATTTCATAACCAACTGATTTATATTGAAAATTAATTAAAAATATTTTTTCTTCTATATCTCTATCGGCACGATTCAGCCGGACTTTAGGTTCTTTTTAAAAAATTTTCACCTACTCCATCAGGAATAACCGGTTTTCCCCCTTCTATTCTTCAATTTCATTATTTTCACTGTGTCCAATAATGCAGCCATCCGAGAGGTAGCTGTCTGCTCATGTGGCTACCTCCATCAATGAAGGACAGCAGGACATGGCACAAGACAGCGATCTGGAGAAAACGGAATTACCCACGCCGCGGCGCATAGAAAAAGCCCGCGAGGATGGGGATGTTCCGCGTTCGCGCGAGTTTTCCACCTGCACCGTGCTATTGGCGGGCGGTATTGGCTTGATGGCGATGAGCGGCCGCCTCAACCAGGCCATGCTGGGTAATATGCATGCCAATCTCAGTCTCAGCCGTGAGGCGGCGTTCGACTTCAACCTGTTGCTCACCAAGATCGTCAGCGGCGTCATGGAATTGCTGATTGCTTTCGCGCCATTCGTTCTGCTGCTGTTGATTGTGATTGTGGGCTCCCCTGTCCTGATTGGCGGCTGGAACTTCAGCAACAAAGCGTTCATTCCCAAGTTCGGCAAGCTCAATCCGCTCAACGGCATCAAGAACCTGTTCTCAAAAAATTCCCTGGTCGAACTGATCAAGGCTGTTCTCAAGGCCATCCTGGTGGGTGGAGTTTCTTATTTGGTCATGTCCCATGATTTCGAAGCCATTCTTTCACTTTCCACCCAATCGCTGGAAAACGGCATTGCCCAGGTGGATAACATCCTGATCAAGGGTTTCCTGTTCATCGTTTCCGCCCTGGTATTGATTGCCCTGATCGACGTGCCTTACCAGCGTTGGAGCTACACCAACAAGCTCAAGATGACCAAGGAAGAAGTGAAGCAGGAAGCCAAGGAAAGCGAGGGCAACCCACAAATCAAGGGCCGCATCCGCCAGCAACAGCGTGAAATGGCACGCCGTCGCATGATGGCGGAAATCCCCAAGGCCGATGTCGTCATCACCAACCCGACTCACTATGCGGTTGCCATCAAATATGACGAACATGCGATGGGAGCGCCGCGCGTGATTGCCAAGGGCGCAGATGATATCGCGCTCAAGATCCGCGAGATCGCCAGCGAACACAAGGTGCCTACCCTGGAATCTCCCAAGCTGGCCCGCGCGCTGTTCGCGCACACCGAACTGGGCGACGAAATCCCGCAGGCGCTGTATTCCGCCGTGGCGGAAATCCTCGCCTATATTTTCCAACTGAGAACCTACAAGACCCAAGGCGGCTATTACCCTGACATGCCAACCACGCTGGACGTGCCGGATGCCATGGACCCGCACCTGAAAGGAGCCCGATAAGCCATGAACTCGTTCAAACTTCCTGCCTGGCTGAACGGCGGCAGCTCCATGGCGGCACCTATCATTATCGTCATGCTGCTGGCCATGATGATCCTGCCGTTGCCGGCCATCGCGCTGGATGCGCTGTTCACTTTCAATATCGCGCTTTCCATCCTGGTGCTGCTGGTCGGCCTGCAAACCGCCAAGCCACTGGACTTCATCGCCTTCCCCACCGTATTACTGGTCACCACCATGTTGCGCCTCTCGCTGAACGTGGCATCGACCCGCGTCGTGCTGACCGAAGGCCATACCGGGCCTGACGCCGCTGGGAAAGTGATTGAAGCATTTGGCCATTTCCTGATCGGCGGCAACTATACCGTGGGTATCGTGGTATTCGTGATTCTCACCATCATCAACTTCGTCGTGGTCACCAAGGGCGCGGGACGTATCGCTGAAGTAGGCGCGCGTTTCACTCTGGATGCCATGCCCGGCAAACAGATGGCGATCGACGCCGACCTGAACGCAGGGTTGATCGGTGAGGAAGAGGCCCGCAAGCGCCGCAAGGAAATCGGCCAGGAAGCCGAGTTCTACGGCGCGATGGACGGTGCCAGCAAATATGTGCGCGGTGATGCGGTAGCGGGCATCCTGGTCATCGTCATCAACATCATCGGCGGCCTGATCGTCGGTGTGGTGCAGCACGACCTCAGCTTTGCCGACTCCATCAAGAACTACACACTGCTGGCCATCGGCGACGGCCTGGTGGCCCAGATTCCCGCGCTGATCATCTCGGTGGCTGCCGGCGTGGTCGTCTCCCGTGTGGCCGACGACCGCGACATCGGCAACCAGTTGATGGAGCAGTTGCTTTCCAAGCCGCGCGCCATTTATGTCACTTCTGCGATTATCGCCGGGCTAGGCCTGGTGCCCGGCATGCCGCATTTCGCATTCCTAGTATTGGCCGCATTGCTGGCCACAGTTGCTTACTCCGTTGAGAAAAAACAGCAGGTTCAGGCTGCCGAGCCAGAGAAAGCGCCAGCGCCGGTGGCAGATTCACCGGAGGCAAGCTGGGATGATGTAATGCCTGTGGACGTAATCGGCCTGGAAGTCGGCTACCGCCTGATTCCGCTGGTCGATACTGCCCAGGGCGGCGACCTGCTCAAGCGCATCAAGGGATTGCGCAAGAAATTCGCGCAGGAAGTCGGCTTCC
This sequence comes from Methylobacillus sp., assembly GCF_036844465.1. NCBI lineage: Bacteria > Pseudomonadati > Pseudomonadota > Betaproteobacteria > Nitrosomonadales > Methylophilaceae > Methylobacillus > Methylobacillus sp. The sequence continues at coordinate 151,329 of NZ_DAIUFW010000002.1, read as the reverse complement.
TGCCCCCCCCCATCCATATCCGCGACAATCTGGAGCTGCGCCCCGCCGGTTACCGCATCACTCTCAAAGGCGTCGAGATCGCCAGCGGCGAATCCTTTCCAGGGCAATACCTGGCAATCGACCCCGGCAATGTCACCGGCCCGCTAAACGGCACGCCAACCATAGATCCTGCCTTCGGCCTGCCAGCCGTCTGGATCGAGGGCAACATGCGCGACCAGGCGCAGGCAATGGGCTACACCGTAGTGGATACCAGCACCGTAATCGCCACCCACCTCAACCACATGATCACCTCCCATGCCGCAGAATTGCTCGGCCGCCAGGAAGTGCAGCAACTGCTGGACCATATCGGCAAGGAATCACCCAAGCTTGTCGAGGATCTGGTGCCCAAGCTACTCAGCCTGTCCGCTGTGCAAAAGGTATTGCAAAACCTGCTGGTGGAAGGCGTGCATATCCGCGATATGCGCACCATCATCGAAACCCTGTCCGAGTACGGCCCTCGCGTGCAGGATACGGACGAACTCACCTCGCTGGTGCGTGTGCAGCTTGGGCGTGCCATCGTGCAGCAGCTATTCCCCAGCGGCAACGAAGTGCCTGTAATGACGCTGGACCACAATCTCGAACGCCTGCTGATGCAGGCATTGCAGGCAAGCGCCAATGGCGGCGCGGCCCTGGAGCCCGGCCTGGCGGAAACCCTGTCCGTGCAGACCGCCAATGCCGCCAAACAGCAGGAACAAATGGGGCTGGTGCCGGTATTGCTGGTGCCCGGCTCGCTGCGCACCGCCCTGTCGAAATTCCTGCGCCGCGCTGCCCCGCGCCTGCGCGTGCTCTCGCATGAAGAATTACCTGATACCAAAACCATACGCGTTACCAGCCTGATTGGAGGCCAAGCATGAATATCAAACGTTATGTCGGAAAAAACTCCCGCGAAGCCTTGAACATGGTCAAACAGGAGTTGGGCGCTGATGCCGTCATCCTCTCCAACCGTGCCGTCGAAGGCGGTATCGAGATCCTGGCCTTCCGTGAAGAGGACATGGCTACCCTGGTGGCAGGCAACCAGCAAAAAACTACCCCTGCTCCCGCGCCACAGGCGCCAGCACCGGCAGAGGAAGAAACACTGGTTTCCATGCTGAGCCGCCGCCAGCGCGTCTTGAAAACAGCCGAGCCCCTGAACCATCAGGCATTGCAACAGCAGCGCGTGCAGGGCTCCAGCAAAAAACCCGCTGCAAGAGTGCAGCCGACCGAACCCAAGGTGATTCATCCTCAGGCAATTGCATCCAAGATTGCGGCAACGCAAGCTGCGGCACCCCAGCCACAGCCCGCCAGCGCCACCATGGAGCAGCACCAGCAGGCGCAGCGCGAAATCGCCAGCATGATGCAGGAGCTGCGCTCCATGCGCGGCTCCATCGAATCGCAATTGACCGAAATGGCCTGGGGCAATATCCAGCAGCGCGACCCCGTCAAATCCAGCATCCTGCGCACCATGATCGCCGCGGGCTTCAGCGCGGGCATGTCGCGCCAGATTGCCGAAAAAGCGCCTGCCGACCGCAGCGAAGCCGACGCCATGAAATGGCTGCATCAGGTCATCGGCAACAACATCCATACCATCAGCGATGAGCAGCAGATTCTGGATCAGGGCGGCATCTATGCGCTGGTCGGCCCGACAGGCGTCGGCAAGACCACCACCACCGCCAAGCTCGCCGCCCGCTTTGTCATGAAGCACGGCGCGGGAAAACTTGCGCTGATCACCACGGATTCCTACCGTATCGGCGGCCATGAGCAACTGCGCATTTACGGCAAGATCCTCGGCGTCATGGTGCATGCGGTCAAGGACGAGGCCGACCTGCGCATCGCGCTCAACGAACTCAAGGGCAAGCACACCATACTGATCGACACCGTAGGCGTCAGCCAGCGCGACCGCATGGTGGCCGAGCAGATCGCCATGCTGTCCAATACCGGCCTGCCCATCAAGAAAATCCTTTGCCTGAACGCCACCAGTTCCGGTGAAACGCTGGCAGACGTCATGGATGCCTACAAGCGCCGCGGACTGGACGGCTGCATCCTCACCAAGCTGGATGAAGCGGCCTCCATCGGCAGCGCGCTGGATATCATCATCCGCGAGCGCCTCAAGGTGTATTACATTGCCAACGGCCAGCGCGTGCCCGAGGATATCCACCTCGCCAACAGCACTTTCCTGGCGCACCATGCTTTCAAGATGGCACGCAACAGAAACGAGCAATTCCAGTTCCGTAATGAGGAAATGCCGTTTCTCATGGCCAATGTCGCCACCTCAAGCGTCACAGGAGACCAGGCATGATTCCGCATAAAGACCAGGCCGCAGGGTTGCGCCGCTTGATGGCCGGCCCCAGGCCCAGAGTGATCTCCCTGCTTTCCGCGGCGAGTAAGACAGAGCACGCCAGGCTGATGGTCAACCTGGCCGCCTCCCTGCAGCGCCAGGGCAACAAGGTGCTGATCATGGAAGCCACCCCGGCTTCCATTCTGGAGGCGAAGCACTATGGCATCGACGCAGAGCAAGGCACTTTACTGGAAGCCGTGATGCGCCCCGAGCTGCACCAGCCTTTCATGATTCAGCGCGAAGGCTTCGCGGCGGCCAAGCTGCTGCCGGAAAGTTCTGCCTGCCGCCTGCTGCAGGACGAGGCCATCCACGCGCAGGTCGAGCGGATATTCTCCGCCATGACCAGCCAGCACGACGTCACTTTGGTCGATGCGGCGCTCTCGATGCAGGAAGCGATGCCGCTGCATACGCTCAATCATGGGGAAATCATGATCCACATGACGCGCGAAGCCAATTCCATCACGCAGGCTTATACCCTGATCAAGCAACTCTGCCAGCAGGTGGGCAGGCGCTCGTTTGATATCGTGGTTTCCCACTCCAACGAAGCGCAGGCGCAGGTGATCTTCAACAATATCGCCACCGTGGCGCGCCAGCATCTTTACATAGAGCTGCATTTCGCAGGACTAATCCCCGCTGACGAGCATCTGGGCATTGCCGCAAGGCTGGGCCGCAGCGTTATTGACGCCTTTCCCATGGCCAAGGCTTCCGCAGCATTTAAAGCATTGGCAGGCAAAATAGACCATAATAGCGTTTTGCTACCGGAAGCCTCGCTCAGTTAATAGGACGACAGTATTGATGTACACGCCGCATGGAAAAACCAGCCAGAAGGAAGACCTGCTGAAGCAGCATGCAAGCCTGGTGAAAAAAATTGCGTATCAGCTCAAGGCCAAGCTGCCTGCCAGCGTGGATATCGATGACCTGATCCAGGCTGGCATGATGGGCTTGCTGGATGCGACCAACCGCTATGAGGACAACCATGGCGCGCAATTCGAGACCTATGCCGCCCAGCGCATACGCGGCTCCATGATCGACGAACTGCGCCGTGCCGACTGGCTGCCGCGTAGCGTGCGCAAAAACATGCGCGACGTCGAAACCGCCGTCAACGCACTGGAGCAAAAGCTGGGGCGCCCGCCCAGCGAAGGCGAAATCGCCCGCGAGCTCAACCTCTCCATGGACGATTTCCAGGGAATGCTGGACGATTGCAGCGGCCACCAGCTTATCTATTACGAAGATTTCAGCGATCCGGACAGCGGCAATGACCATTTTCTGGATCGCTACCAGTCCGATGATTCCGGCGACCCGCTGAAAGCCCTGCTTTCCACCGACTTCCGCGAAGCCCTGATCGAGGCCATCGAATCATTGCCGGAACGTGAAAAAATCCTCATGGGCCTATATTACGAACAGGAAATGAACCTGAAGGAAATCGGCGCCGTTATGGGCGTCTCCGAATCACGGGTATGCCAGTTGCATACCCAGGCCGTCGCCCGCCTGCGCGCCAAGCTGAAAGAGAACCTGTGGACTGGAGCAGCCTAGGCGGACTGCTGCTTGCCCTGGCGGGAATTCTGCTGGGACAGGCATTCGAGGGCGGCAAGATCAGTTCGTTGATCCAGCCTTCCGCCTTTCTCATTGTCCTCTTCGGCACCATCGGCGCGGTTCTGCTGCAAACCCGCCCGGCCTTCTTCCTGCAGGGTATCCGCCTAGTGAAATGGATTTTCCTGCCTCCGGATGACGATAGAATCAAGATCGCCCGCCGCATCAGCACCTGGAGCCAGATCGCCCGCCGCGATGGCATCCTGTTGCTGGAAAACCATATGTACTCGGAGCAGGACCCTTTCGTCAAAACCGCCCTGCGCCTCGTCATTGACGGCACGCCGCCCGAGAAAATCCGCGATATCTGCAATGTCGATATCAACCGCTACGAGTCCGCGCAACGCAATGCCGTCAAAATCTGGGAAGCAGCAGGTGGCTACGCCCCCACCGTCGGCATCCTGGGCGCGGTGCTGGGCCTGATCCACGTCATGGAAAACCTCTCCGACCCCGCCAGGCTGGGTAGCGGCATCGCGGTCGCCTTTGTTGCCACCATTTACGGCGTCGGCTTCGCCAACCTCCTGTTCCTGCCGGTGGCCAACAAGCTCAAGGCCCTGGTGCAATTACAAACCACGCGGCGCGAAATGGTCGTGGAAGGCATGGTAGGCATTGCCAATGGCGAAAACCACAAGATTATCGAAGAGCGGCTGAACGCTTATTTGCGCTAGATTCTTGCACTGAATCCGGGAAAACATGGGCAGAAGAAGAAAATTTGAAGAAGATCCGGAAAATCATGACCGCTGGCTGGTTTCCTATGCCGATTTCATCACCCTGCTGTTTGCCTTTTTCGTGGTCATGTATGGTATTTCCTCGGTCAACGACCAGAAATACAAGGAACTGACCTCCGCGCTGGGCAGCGCATTCAGCGGCAATATCAAGGAACAGAGCCCGCACAGCCCACCCCCTTCGCCAGAAAAATCTGCCCTGACAGACAAAAATGTCCTGCAAACTCCGCCTGCCTCTTCATTGGTCAATGCGTTGCCGCTGACGCGCCTGCAGAATGAAAGAAGGCGCAGGGAGCAGGAAAGCATCGCCAACATGGTGGCCAAGCTGAATCAAACGCTGGGTTCCCTGACCGCCGATGGCAAAATCAATATCAGCAAAACCAGCCGCGGCGTGCGCATCGACATTGCGGACGGCGTGCTGTTCCCTGCTGGCTCCGCTGACATCAAGACCGAAGCCAATACCCCGATCAATGACATCTCCCAGGTATTGGCCGACAAACCGTATATCATTCAGGTGGAAGGCCATACCGACAACCTGCCCATCCGCAATGTCCAATTCCCCTCAAACTGGGAACTCTCCGCCACACGCGCCACCAGCGTGGTGCGCAAGATGATAGACGACGGCCTGAACCCGCAACGGCTAAGCGCGGTCGGCTATAGCGATACGCAACCGATTGCCGACAACGACACGGCAGAAGGCCGCGCGCAGAACCGACGCGTTTCTATCATGGTGTTGTATGAGAAGCCTGCTAAGGCAGAAGTTGGGACGACCAGCAATTAAGCTGTCACTGATAGCCGATTGAAAAGACAATAAAACAAAAAGCCGGGCAAATTACCCGGCTTTTTGTTTTTCAACCCTTTAATCAGGCTTGTGCATTGTAGAGCCTTGAGCCAGAACTTGCCTGACCATTCGGCCCGTAAAATTGTCCTGCAGCAGGAGTCCGGCCCAAGACGTCCAGCGCCTGCTGATTACGGTTGATTTGTTTGGTGATCAAAATACCATTGACCCGGTTGAGTTCCTTGGCTTGTTCGACCAAGCCCTGGAAACTTTCCCAGGAAGCCTGGATGTCAGCGCCCTGCCGGGCAATCCAGTTCGCTAAGCCACGCTCGTCGGCCTCAAACCCCAAGGCAGATACTGCCTGGTAACGAGATTTCGCCTGTGTGCTGATATCCTGCAGGACACGCGACTTCTCGTTGAGCAAATCCTCCATCATATCCACATCCACCTTGACCAAACTGGCCTGCTCTCTCTTCAAAAGTTCGAGCAGATGGGTGGTCAACGCAATCTCGCGTTCAAAACTGGCTGTGGTCATGGTCAGGATTCCTTTTTTTCCTGCGCAGCCTTAACGTGGCGCTGACAGCAGGTCTTTCACTGTGTTGATCAAGCCATCCGCAACCTTTTCAGAATCTACCCTGAACTGGCCGCTGGAAATGGCGGATTTGATCGCGTTTACCTTGTCGGCGTCATATATTTGCTCGTTGGCGCCGGCGGCGGCGATGGATTGCAGTTGCGCTGCCAATGGGGACAGGGTGACACTTTCACCGGCTACCGATGCCTTGGTTTCGCTGGCACGGGGCGCTGGCTTGTTCTCTGTCTTTTCATTGTTGAGCGTCACTGCTTTTTGAAGTGCGTCATTGATTTTCATGGCAATTCCTTAAGCTGGTTCATCATACGGCATTAAAATATGCCAATATAATGCACTTATCGGCAGCAGTTTTGTTAACTTTAGTAAAAAAACAATGCTTGCCCAAAGTCGCCTCCTGCCACAAGCCAAACCACCTACATTTAGAAAACCACTTCAATCAATCCGCCTGCCCTTGCCAGGCCGCTTACCACCTGTCCATTGCCAACCTTCACCTTCACGCGCTGGCCCTCGCCCGCGTTGTTGAGCGCCGTGCCTTCCGCCGACACCTTGAATCCTTCGCCAATGGTGTTGAGCACCACTTTCTGTCCCTGCTGCACCACAGGCACCACGCGCAGCATCTCCTGGCGCAACACTGTTCCCGCTGCCAGCGGCACATAAACGGAACGCCCGACCGCCTGGCTCGCTTCCGTGAAGACATTGGGCGGCAATTTGGCCAAGTCGCCCTGTCCTTTTGCCAGGTCCTGGTCGCTAATGACATGCCCTTGCGCCAGCGGGCCAGCCGCAATCAGGTAGTCCACCATGATCTGGACATTGGCCTGCACATAGACGGTCCAGACCTGCGGCGCGTTGCAGCGTACACCTACGCTGGTTCGCCCCATGATCTTGCTGCCTGTCGGCAAAAACATCTGCATATTGTCACAACGCGCCAGCTTGAGACGCGCATCCACCGCGACCGCCGAAACCGAAACATTGCCCGGCAGGCCAGCGCTCTGTGCCAGCAGAAAACGCTCGACTTCCAGCCGCAATTGCGTCAAGTCCTGGTGCTGGATGGTGGCAAGAACCGGCATGCTCCATAAACAGGCGATCAGCAGAGCAAGCACGCGCCCCATGTCATATACTCGTTTCATCGCATCCCTCCCTGACTCCAAATCCATCCTGCATGAGCACATTGCCATGCAAGCTGTATTCTACTGAGCCGCGCAAACATGCAAGCGGGAAACAAGAAGGGAAAATCCCGTTTATTCATGCAATGGGATTTGCCTGTTAGGTCCTAGACTCGCAATCATCTGAAATAACGGCAGCCGCGCGCATTTCTTCACCGCCGCCGTTAGCCATTGGAGGTGTACGAAGATGAACAAACTGGATGCCACACTCAATTTCCACGAGACCGCGTTACGCGTGCGCGGGCAACGCCAGGAATTGCTGGCGGCCAATATCGCCAATGCCGATACGCCGGGCTACAAGGCGCGCGACATCAATTTCGCCGATACCTTCAAGCAGGCGCTGGTAGGTTCGGCAGGCGGCCTGCAGACCGATACCACCAACCCGGCGCATATCCCCGCAACCGCCAGCCACCAGAACGGCGTGCTGTACCGCGCCATGATCCAGGGCAGCGTCGACGGCAACACCGTGGACATGGATGTGGAGCGCGCACAGTTTGCCGACAACGCTTTGCGTTATGAAGCCAGCGTCAACATGATCAGCGGCCAGATCAAGAAACTGCTTTCCGCCATCCAGGGCCAGTAGCCACCCTTTCATGAAAGGAGACATCCATGTCGCTTTTTAATGTATTCAATATTTCCGGCTCCGCGATGAGCGCCCAGGGCCAGCGTCTCAATGTAGTGGCAAGCAATCTGGCCAATGCCGACAGCGTCACCAGTTCCAACGGCCAGCCTTACCGCGCCAAGCACATCGTGTTCTCCGCAGTGCCCGTCAACGGCAACAACGGCCAGGGAAATACTGCCCAGGGCGTGAAAGTGCAGCAGGTGGTGGAAGACCAATCCGCGCCGCAACTCAAGTACGACCCCAAGCATCCCCTGGCTGACGAAAACGGCTATGTCGCCATGCCCAACGTCAATGTCACAGAGGAAATGGTCAACATGATCTCGGCATCCCGCTCCTACCAGAACAATGTCGAAACCATGAACGCAGCCAAATCCATGCTGCTCAAAACATTGACCATCGGCCAATAAACCAATTAGCTAACCTGAAAGCGAGCAAATATCATGACAGGTACTTCAGGCATTTCCGACGCGCTGCTTGCCAACATGAACAAAACCAGCGGCAGTAGCAACGCCAGCAGCATTTCCGAAACCCAGGACCGCTTCATGAAGCTGCTGATCGCGCAGATGAAAAACCAGGATCCGCTCAACCCGATGGACAACGCCGAAGTCACCAGCCAGATGGCGCAATTGTCCACGGTCACCGGCATCGAAAAGATGAATGCCACCCTGGCCTCTTTCATCAGCAGCATGCAGGCCACGCAGGCCCTGCAATCATCCAGCCTGATCGGGCACACGGTGTTGGTGGAAGGCGGCAGCACCTATCTTGCCGACAGCGATGTCGAAGGCGAATCCGCCGCCTATTTTGGCGTCGAACTGCCGATCGGCGCGGACCAGCTCACCGTCAATATCAAGGACAGCGCCGGCAAGGTGGTGAAAACCATTTCCGTCAGCAACCAGCCGGCAGGCATCTCACAACTGGGCTGGAACGGCTACGGCGACGATGGCACCAAGCTGGACAATGGCCGCTACACCATCGAGGCCACCGCAACCACGGGCAACACCACCGTTGCCTCATCCACCCTGAGCTATGAGCAGGTGATGAGCGTTTCCACCGGTTCGGATGGCGTCAAGCTCAACCTGAGCAATCTGGCAGCCATCACTTCCGACCAGATCAAGCAGATTTTCTAACGACAACCCAGCTATTTTTTCCAGGAGAACAATATGGCTTTCCAACAGGGTTTGAGCGGGCTCAATGCCGCTTCAAAAAATATCGAGGTCATCGGCAATAACGTCGCCAATGCCAGCACCGTGGGCTTCAAGCAATCGCGCACGGAATTTGCCGATGTCTATGCCAATTCCCTCGGCGGCGGCAGCGCCTCCAAGATCGGCATCGGCACCAAGATCGCCGCGATTACGCAACAGTTCACCCAGGGCAATATCTCCAATACCAACAACCCCTTGGATGTGGCGATCAACGGCAACGGCTTTTTCCGCATGAGCGACAACGGCACCATCACCTATACCCGCAATGGTCAGTTCCAGTTAGATAAGGAAGGTTTTATCCAGAATGCGACTGGACAGCGTCTGACCGGCTATCCCATGATTACCTCTCCCAGCGGCGAGCGCACCGTTAACCAAGGCGCGCTGGTTGAACTGCAGATCGATGCATCAGATATTCCTCCTCGCACCACGACATCTATCACCGGGCCATTGAATCTGGATTCACGCGCAGAAGTCAAGGATCCGGCATTATTCAATATCGCTGACCCAGCAACGTACAACCATGCCACCCCTATCGAGGTATTCGACTCCTTGGGCAACTCCCAGTCCGTGCAGTTGTATTATCTCAAGAGTGATGTCACAGCTTCGCCTGCAAGCACTACATGGACTGTCATGGCGAGCGCGAACGGCACTTCGCTTGGACAGGTTGGCACCATGGAATTTGATGGTTCAGGCATGAATCCAACCATGACGCTTTCCCCGCTCAGTATCCCGCTTACTAGCGGTGGCCTGTCACCAATGGCAGTCAATCTCAACCTGACAGGCAGCACCCAATTCGCCAACTCATTCAGTGAAAGTGAACTGGCGCAGGATGGTTATGCCGCCGGACGCCTGTCCAGCTTCAGCGTGGGCGCGGATGGCTCCATCCTGGGCCGTTATTCCAACGGTCAGAGCGCCGTGCTGGGCCAAGTTGCATTGGCTAATTTCCGCAACCTGAATGGCTTGCAGCCGCTAGGCGACAACCAATGGGCTGAAACCTCTGATTCCGGCCCTCCTATCGTCGGTGTTGCCAATTCAGGCGGTCTGGGCGTGATGCAGTCCTACCGCCTGGAAGAGTCTAACGTGGACCTTACGGCAGAGCTGGTCAACATGATTACTGCGCAACGCGTCTACCAGGCCAATGCACAGACGATCAAGACCGAAGACCAGATCATGCAAACCCTGGTCAACCTGCGTTAATGCATTGAACATGGTTTTGCATTCGAGCATATAACCGTGGCAGGCTGCCTTGCGCTACGCCCGAATGCAAACCAAGAACCATCATATTAAAAGCGGCTAACAAAACTCAGCGAAGCGCTCCTGGCTAGACGCTCTGCCGCAGACAGTACAAGTCGTACGGCAAGGCAGAGCAACGACGCCAGGAGAGTTTTGTTAGTCGCTAAAAACGAAAGGAATCGCCATGGACCGCCTGATCTATACCGCCATGACCGGCCTGAAACACATCATGGAGCAGCAATCGACCACGTCCAACAACCTGGCCAACTCCACGACCACCGGTTTCCGCGCCCAGATAGACAGCTTCCGCGCGGTTCCTGTCCTGAGCGAAGGCATGCCGACACGCACGTTTGTGGTGGATGCCACCGTCGGCACCAATTTCAACAGCGGCGTAATCCAGACCACCGGCAACGAACTGGATGTCGCCATCCGCGACCGCGGCTGGTTTGCCGTGCAACGGCCTGACGGTTCGGAAGCCTATACCCGCAACGGCAGTTTCAAGCTGAATGAAAATGGCGTGCTGCAAACCAAGGACGGCCTGACCGTGCTTGGCGAGAACGGCCCCATCACCATCCCGTCCGAAGCCAAGGTCGCCATTGCCAATGACGGCACGGTATCGGCAGTTGCCTCCAATGTCGTGCCGCTGTTCACCACCATGATAGGCCGCCTGAAACTGGTGAACCCCGACAACAGCGAAATGGTGCGCGGCACAGATGGCTTGTTTGAAACGAAGAATGGTCAGCCATTGACTGCCGATGCCGCCGTCACCGTCGCCAGCGGCGCGCTGGAGAGCAGCAATGTGAACGTGGTGGAGGAAATGGTGAACATGATTACCCTCGCCCGCCAGTTCGACCTGCAAACCAAGCTGATCCAGAACGCGGAGAATAACGCCACAAAAGCCGGTCAGATCTTCAGTTTGAGTTAGGCAGAGCTGGAGTAGCATAGCTATTGAATTCCAGAATCCCGGCAGCTCCAGGCTGCCATTGCAAAGGAGCAGACCATGATACGTTCGCTATGGATCGCCAAGACCGGCCTCGATGCACAGCAAATGCAGATGGACGTGATCACCAATAACCTGGCGAACGTCAGCACCAACGGCTTCAAGAAAAGTCGCGCCGTATTCGAGGATTTGCTCTACCAGAACATCCGCCAGCCCGGCGCGCAATCCTCGCAGCAAACCCAGTTACCTTCCGGCCTGCAGCTCGGCACCGGCGTGCGCCCGGTCGCGACCGAGCGCATCCACACCCAGGGCAACCTGCAGCAGACCGGCAACAGCAAGGATGTCGCCATCAGCGGCGAGGGGTTTTTCCAGGTATTGCTACCTGACGGTTCCACCGCCTATACCCGCGACGGCGCTTTCCAACTCGACAACCAAGGGCAACTGGTCACCGCCAGCGGCTACACCGTGCAGCCCGCCATCATCGTGCCGCCCAATGCATTGAGCCTGACCGTGGCGCGTGACGGTACCGTATCCGTGGTGCTGCCGGACAACCCGAACAGTGCCGTGCAGATCGGCACATTCCAACTAGCGACCTTCATCAACCCCGCCGGCCTGCAATCGCAAGGCGAGAACCTGTATATCGAAACTGCCGCCTCGGGCGCGGCCAACGTCAACCAGCCTGGCATGAATGGCACCGGCCTGCTGATCAACCAGTATGTGGAAACCTCCAACGTCAACGTGGCGGAAGAACTGGTCAGCATGATCCAGACCCAGCGCGCCTATGAGATCAACAGCAAGGCGATTTCGACTTCCGATCAGATGCTGCAACGTCTGTCGCAACTGTAATAGAGGCACAGGCAGGATGAACATCATGACACTTCTCCGATCAAGCCGCTGGCTGGCGCTAGGCATGTTGCTGGCGCTGGCTGGCTGCTCAGTAGCGCCCAAGACCATCACGCAGGCGCCCAACACCGCGCGCCCCGCTTATCCGGCGCAAACCAGCTACAACAGCGGCGGCATTTACAGCCCCTCCACCTACCGTCCCCTGCTGGAAGACAAACGCGCGCGCCTGGTCGGAGACACCATCGTCATCAATATCACGGAAAACACTGCGGCCAGTAAATCCGGCACCAATTCCGCCAGCAAGAAGGGCGACGTGAGCGCGGGTGTGACCAACCTCTTCGGGACCGCTTTCCCAAAACTGAGCGCCAGCGCGAATTCGGACAACTCCTACAATGACGCTGCCGCTGCCAATTCGCGCAACGCCTTCACCGGCACCATCAGCGCTACCGTGATTGAAGTGCTGCCCAACGGCAACATGGTCGTCAGCGGCGAGAAGCAGGTGGCATTTGACCGTGGCACCGAGTTCGTGCGGGTGTCCGGCGTCGTCGATCCGATGTATATCTCCAACGGCAACACCATCGCCTCCAGCCGCGTGGCTGACGCGCGCATCGAATACCGCACCAACAGCACGATTGATACCGCACAGGTGCTTTCTATCCTGACCCGGTTTTTCCTGAGCCTGGCACCGCTATGAACATCATTCTGAAAAAATCCGCCGCCGCCCTGCTTCTCGCGCTTGCCGGCATCGCGTTTTCCAATAGCACGCAGGCAGAGCGCATCAAGGACCTGACCACCATCCAGGGCGTACGCTCCAACCAGTTGATCGGCTACGGCCTGGTAGTCGGCTTGGACGGCACAGGCGACCAGACCACGCAAACCCCGTTCACGGTGCAAAGCATCGTCAGCATGATGCAGCAGATGGGCGTCAACCTGCCGCCCGGCACCAACCTGCAGTTGCGCAACGTCGCCGCCGTGATGGTGACCGGCAACCTGCCGCCCTTCGCGCAACCGGGCCAGAACATGGATGTTACGGTTTCCTCCATGGGCAACGCGCGCAGCCTGCGCGGCGGCACTTTGCTCATGACCCCGCTCAAAGGCGCTGACAACCAGGTATACGCAATGGCGCAAGGCAATCTGGTCATCGGCGGCGCGGGCGCAGGCGCCAGCGGCAGCAGGACCCAGATCAACCACTTGGGCGCTGGCCGCATTTCCGCAGGCGCCATTGTCGAACGCGCAGTGCCCAGCCAGTTGACTGAAACCAGCACTATCAGGCTGGAATTGAAGGAAGCCGATTTCTCCACCGCCAGCATGGTGGTCGACGCCATCAACAAGCGTTTCGGCAATGGCACTGCCACGCCTCTTGATGGCCGCGTGATCCAGGTGCAGCCGCCCATGGACACCAACCGCATCGCCTTCCTCGGCAACCTGGAAAACCTAGATATCAAGCCATCGCAAGGCGCGGCCAAAGTCATCCTCAATGCCCGCACCGGCTCGGTGGTCATGAACCAGGCCGTGACGCTGGACGATTGCGCCATCTCGCACGGCAATCTTTCCGTGGTCATCAACACAGCCCCTGCCATCAGCCAGCCTGGCCCGCTTTCTGGTGGACAGACCGTCGCCACTCAGGTTTCCCAGGTGGAAATCAACAAGGAGCCGGGACAGGTCATCAAGCTGGACAAAGGCACTTCCCTGGCCGATGTGGTCAAGGCATTGAATGCCATCGGCGCCACGCCACAAGACCTGCTTGCCATCCTGCAGGCCATGAAGGCAGCAGGCTCCCTGCGGGCCGACCTGGAAATTATCTAGGGAAACACAGACATGGCTGCCTACAATTTCAACACGGATATCAGCGGTAGGATCGCCGCCGATGCGAACAGCCTGAACAACCTGAAATACGCCTCGCGCGACAACAGCCCGGAATCCATCAAGCAAGCCGCCATCCAGTTTGAAGCGCTTATGGTGAATATGATGCTGAAAAGTATGCGCGATGCCACCCCCAAGGAAAGCATGTTCGACAGCGAGCAGAGCCGCACTTTTCTGTCCATGCTCGACCAGCAACTGAGCCAACAGATCGCCAGCCGCGGCACCGGCCTCGCCGATATGCTGGCGCGGCAGTTGCAGGGCAAACTCGACAGCGTGACGCCGGAAACGCTGGATTCCCTGACATCAGCAAATAACTTTGCGCCTACCCAAAGAAGCATGCCTGCCAATGCAAGCGCATCCATGGCCGCGAGCAACCAGGCCATTCCACAGAATTCGCGTGAATTCGTGCAGCAGATGCAGCAGCACGCGGAAGCCGCCAGCCAGGATAGTGGCATCCCCGCGCACCTGATGCTGGGCCAGGCCGCGCTGGAAACCGGCTGGGGAAAACGCCAGATCACCGGCACCGATGGCACTCCCAGCCATAACCTGTTCGGCATCAAGGCCGGGCCGAACTGGAAAGGCCAGACCGTGGAGGCGCTGACGACGGAATATATCAACGGCGCGCCGCAAAAGCGCATCGAGAAATTCCGCGCCTATGATTCCTACGCCGATTCATTCCGTGATTTTGCAAACCTGATGCAGAACAACCCCCGCTATGGCAACGTCATGAACAATACTCATAATGCCGCCGGATATGCCCAGGCCATGCAGGATGCTGGCTATGCCACCGATCCCAGTTATGCCAGCAAGCTGCGCCGGGTGATCGAGAGCGTGCGTAGCGCATGAAGTAAAGTTTACGGTTTTCATGCCGTTCATTCACTTACGTTACATTGAGCGATATCTATTATGTCTAACATCTTCAACATCGGTAAAACCGCGCTGAACGCCGCTCAGGTCGGCCTCAGCGTCACCGGACATAACATTGCCAATGCCAAGACCGATGGCTATTCGCGCCAGGTCATCGTGCAGGGGACCAATACCCCGCAGAACTGGGGCTTCGGCTACGTGGGTAACGGCACGCAGATCAATACCATCAGCCGCGTATACAACGACCTTCTGGCACGCCAGATCAACAACAGCCAAGCCATTGCGAGCGCGAGCAATACCCAGCTTTCCAACATCAACCAGATCAACAACATGCTGGCTGATTCCGACGCCGGACTCTCCCCGGCCATTCAGGATTTCTTCGCGTCCATCAACGATCTGGCTGCTGCTCCCAATGACGCGGCATCACGTCAGGCCATGCTATCCAACGGTCAAGCCTTGGTCAGCCGCTTCAACAGCCTGGGTAGCCGTTTGCAGGAAATGCAGGCCTCGGTCAATTCCCAGCTCGCGGCCAGCGTGACAACAGTCAACCAATACGCCAAGGAAATTGCACGCCTGAATGACGCAATTGATATTGCGACCTCAGCCACCGGCCAACCACCGAACGACCTGATGGACCAGCGCGATCAACTGGTGCTGGCGCTCAACAAGGAAATCAAGGGCACGGTCGTGGTGCAGGATGGCAACAAGTACAATATCTCGATCGGCAATGGCATTCCGCTGGTCAATGGTCTGAATGCCTATTCCTTGAGCACGGTCAACTCCCCTACCGACCCCAGTAGATTGGAAGTGGCATACCAAGTCGGCTCCACCATTTCCATCCTTTCTGAACAAAGTCTGCAAGGCGGCACCATCGGCGGCCTGATCGAATATCGTCGCGAAACCTTGGACAAGACCCAGAACACCCTTGGGCAGATTGCCGTTGCACTGGCGCAGTCATTCAACACCCAGCACCAGCAAGGGCTGACCAACAACAACGTGCAGGGCGGAAATTTCTTCAACATCCCGGCGCCGCTGGTGAACGCCAACAGCCGCAACAACGGCGATGCGGAGATATCCAGCAGCATTGTCGATGCGAACCTGCTCACCGCGAGCGATTACCGCCTGCGCTACGACGGCTCCAACTACACAATTACCCGGCTTAGTGACAACACAGTGCAAACCTTCGGCAGCCTGCCGCAAACCGTGGATGGCGTCAGCTTCACACTCACAAACGGCACCTTCGATACCGGGGACGAGTTCCTGATCAGGCCAACTGCCAATGCCGCGAGCGACCTCTCCATGGCAGTCACGCAGATTGCCGACATTGCCGTGGGCGCGCCCGTCGTCGGCACTTCCGCCGCCAGCGGCAATACCGGCAATGGCGCCATCAGCGGCGCAACCGTGGGGAGCGGCTATGCGGGTTCGCCGTTATCCAGCCCGTTCACGCTGAGCTACAACAGCGGCGACTTGTCCGGCTTTCCCGCGGGCGAGCCGGTTACCGTCACGACCACTGCCGGTGTCACCACAACTTATCCGGCAGGCAGCACGGTCCCTTATAGCGCTGGCGCTTCCATCAATGTAGCCGGGATCAGCTTCAGCCTGAGCGGCAGCCCGGCCAATGGCGATCAATTCACCGTTGCCGCCAACACCAGCAATGCCGCTGGCGACAACCGCAACGCCCTGCAGATGGCGACCTTGCAATCCGCCAAGATCATGCTCAACGGCACCGCCTCTTACCAGGATACCTTCAACCGGCTGGTCAGCTATGTCGGCAACCGCACGCGCGAACTGCAGGTCACTGGCGCTGCCGAGGACGAGTTGCTGCAGCAATCCATCACGACACAGCAAGGTGAATCCGGCGTCAACCTGGATGAAGAAGCAGTCAACCTGATCCGCTACCAGCAAGCCTACCAGGCCGCAGGCAAGGTCATGCAAATTGCCAGCACCCTGTTCGACACGATCCTGGCAATCAGATAATCAAGGAGTTTGCCATGCGCATCAGCACCAACACTATTTTCCAGAACGGCCTCAACAAAATATCGCAATTGCAGGTTGAGCAAGACCGCCTGATGCAACAGATTGCCAGCAAGAAGCGCATCCTGACGCCTGCGGATGACCCGATCGGCGCCGCGCGCGCACTGGAATTGCAAAATGCGCAGCGCATCAATACGCAGTTCGAACGCAACCGCATGTTTGCCGAGAACAGCATGAATGCTGTGGAGGGTAACCTGCAAAGCGTCACCGACCTGCTGATTGCCGCCAAGAGCCGCCTGGTGGAAGCGGGCAATGCTTCCTACGACGATGTCCAGCGCAGTTATCTCGCCGTTGACCTGCGCAATGACCTGGAGGCATTGACCGCGCTGGCCAATGCCACCGATGGCAGCGGCAACTATCTGTATGGCGGTTACAGGACAGACGCCGCGCCCTATACTGCGTCCAGCACCGGGGCCACCTATAATGGCGACCAGCAGACGCGCCAATTGCAAGTAGCCAGCAGCCGCCAGCTCGCCATCACCGATACAGGTCCCAATGTATTCCAGGCCAATGGCCATGACGCATTCGCCGCATTGGCGCAAATCGCCAGCCTGCTGGAAACGCCTGTTACCGATGCCGCAAGCGCCCAGGCACTGCAAGACGGCCTGAACGCAGCCAGCACCTCGCTGCAATCCACGCTGGATAATGTGCTGACCGTCCGTGCACGCAACGGCTCCGGCCTCAAAGAACTGGAAGCACTCAATACTGATGGCAGCAACCGTGACCTGCAATACGCCCAATCGCTCTCGGACCTGCAGGACCTGGATTACGCTAAGGCATTGTCCGACCTCGCCAAAGAACAAACCGTGCTGGAAGCGGCGCAAAAAGCGTTTGTAGCCACCACAGGCTTGTCTCTCTTCAATCTGCTATAAGTCTTCAGCAGCATCGCACATTAAAAAAGCCGGAATGTTCCCGGCTTTTTTTAATGCATTTTATTGCACCCTAGTTAACTACATACTAGCTAACTACCCTATACTCCCAGTGCCTCTACCCAAGCCAATGCTGCAATGTGTGAATCATTTACCTTGTTCGGGTCAATCTGCAAGCTATCAGCCAACAGCATGAGCTGGGCGCTGTCCTGGTTCTCACAGGCCTCGGCCAATTGCAGGAAAGGCCCATATATTCCCTGCCGATGCAGCAATGCATCCTGAATAGTTTCTGGCAAATCCACTTTCTCCAGCACACGCTCCATCGGCATTTCCAGCAATAAATCCAGCATGGAGAATACGCCAGCCACAAACAAGTTATCCCGGCCTGGCTTGTCAAAATATCCCTCGCCCAGCAATTCGGTCAGGCGACCACGGGTAATGCAGGTCTTCATCAACGCAGGCGATGCCGATTTTTCGCCTGCCGTGATCATAAGTAAGGTCAGCCAGCGGTAAAGCTGCTTGGTGCCGATAATCGTGATGGCATGGCGCAACGACTGGATTTCGCAGGACAGGCCGAAACCGACGGAGTTGATGTAGCGCAACAACTTGAAAGAGAGTGCGGCATCACGCTTGAAGCCGTTTTCGATGTCGCGAATATCGGCATCGCGGCTGATCATGTTCAACAAATCCAGTACCGCCGAAAAGGCAGGATTGATGACCTTTGCAGTGAAGGTTTGCGTGCGCGCGAAATAGAAGCCTTGAATCAGGGGAAAGCCGATGATCTTGCATGCCTCATACTGGGCGCGCTCTTCTACCTTCTCTGCCACCACAATGATATCCAAGGTTTGGTATTCCAGGAAACGCCGGGCAGCTTCATCCACGGTATAGGCCTGCATATCGATCTTGGCATAATCTGCATGGTCGACAAGTGGAGAGCCGACCAGCGATACTCCCCTATCCTTGAACGCAAGGCGATACCCGCGCCTGCGCAGGAACTGGCACCGCTCAAGCACTGCCGGGCTGGGTGCTATCCCGGTTTCCAACTCCAGCACCGTCTTGGCAGGCGGCAGCAATTCCAACAGCTCGCTATGCAGCATTTCCTCACTGATATTGAGGAACGCCTGTTTATCCCCAAGCAGCCATTGGGTGCCCATATCGTTGATAGTATTGACCAGGACGCGGTTACAGGCTTGCAGACTATCTTCAAAGACTGCCGTCGTCGCCTCGGCGCTATGCCGGAAATACAGTTCATACGCTACGATCTTCTGTTGAAGATCCATGATCGGCTGACGGCCGATATAAGCCCGGTCTTGCATCATAATTCTCACACTCTCAGATTACATTTTGTTCATGATACCCGCAGGACTGCCGCTCGCAGCCGGATGGGCGATTTCCTGCATGAAGCCCATGCTTGCATACATCAGTTTCTGTACCGGCTGCATCATATAGGGCAAGGCCAGCATCAACATCAGGAAACCAAGCGTTATTGTAATCGGGAAACCGATTCCGAACAGGTTGAGTTGCGGCGCCGTCCTTGTCAATATGCCCAGCGCAAGGTTTGCCATCAGCAAGGCCGTGATGATGGGCAGGGAAATCAGTAATCCGGCGCTGAATATCTGCCCGCCCCACAAAGCAATCTTGTAGGCATTCAACCCCCAATAGGGCTCTGCCGTGATGGGAAAGCTGGAAAAGCTTGCCAACAGCGTTGAAATCACGACCAGGTGCCCGTCGATGGCGAGAAAAATCAGCATGGCCATGACGACGAGGAACTGGCCGATCGCGGTGCTTTGCCCTTGCGTCTGTGGATCGTAGAACATGGCGAAACCCAGCCCCATGGTCATGCCGGCGGCATGGCCCGCGAGTTCGACCGCAGTGAAAATGATGCGCAGGCTGAACCCCATGGCCGCGCCGATCAATATCTGCTGCACAAAAATCAGCAGACCGCTCATGGAAAATACCGTCACTGGCGGAATCTCGGGCAAGGCCGGCATCACGGCAACGGTCAGCACCAGGCCGAGGGCAAGCTTGATGTTTCTGGGCAAAGCGCGATGGTTGAACAAGGGGGCCACGGCGATGAAGGCGAGAATGCGCGCCAGCGGCCACATCAAGGTCGCTATCCAGCCTTGCAGGAATTCAGCAGTGACCGTGACCACACCGATACCTTACCCGGCGAGGGCGGGAATATTGGTGAACACCGCCCTGATATAGTCCGTCATCACTGACAGCATCCATGGGCCTGCAATCAGCAAGGTGAGAAATACGCCCAGCAGCTTGGGAATAAAGGTCAAGGTAGCCTCGTTGATCTGGGTGGCAGCCTGGAAAATACTGACCAGCAAGCCAATTGCCAGCACCACCAGCAATATCGGTCCCGCCATCATCAGCAATACTTCCACCGCCTGGCGTCCCATAGTCATGACCTGTTCCGGACTCAAGCTCATCCCGATCTCCTTCAATAAAAACTTTGTGCCAGCGAGCCCAGCAACAATTGCCAGCCATCCACCAGCACGAACAGCATCAGTTTGAACGGCAAGGCCACGATCGCGGGCGACACCATCATCATCCCCATCGACATCAGGATGCTCGCCACCACCATATCAATGATGAGGAAAGGGATGAAAATCGCAAAGCCGATCTGGAAAGCCGTTTTCAGTTCGCTGGTGACAAAAGCAGGCACAAGCACACGCAATGGCACTTCTTCAGGAGTAGCAACGGCATCCGTGCGCGACATCTTGAAGAACAGGGCCAGGTCGGGTTCCCGGGTCTGCTTGAGCATGAACTCCTTAAGCGGCGCAGCACCGCGTGTCATGGCCTCCTGCATGGTGATGCGGTCTTCGTCGAACGGCTGGTAAGCCTCGGTATAGATGCGCTCGAACACCGGCCCCATGACAAAGAAAGTCAGGAACAGCGCCAGCCCCACCAGCACTTGGTTGGGCGGGGAAGACTGCGTGCCCAATGCCTGGCGCAACAGGGATAGCACAATGATGATACGGGTGAAGCTGGTCATCATCAGCAGCATCGCGGGCAGGAAGGATAGCGATGTGAGCAAAATCAGCGTCTGTATGCTCAGGGAATAGCTCTGCCCGCCACCAGCCGTGGGCTGGCTATTGATCAGGCCCAGGCCGCCTTCAGCCGCATGCCCCAGCAATGGCAGGCCAAGCAGCGCCAGTGATAGTAATAAATGAAAATAACGGGAGAACATGGCGACTCAGGGCTTTCTTTGCAGGGATTTGCTCAGCCAGGCTGAAAATGGCACGGTAGCCGGGCCAGAAGCAGGTTGATCCAGTGGAGTTTCCTCGCCAGGCTCCAGGTCCGCCAGGCTAGTGACCTGTCCAGGCGCCACGCCCAGCACCAGCCAGCGCCCCGCCACCTCGACCACAACCACTTTCTCACGGTGGCCCACGCTGACACCGCCCACAATGCGCACCACAGATTGCTGCCTGAGCCCAGGCGTCATACGCTTCATCAGCCAGGCAATCGCCATCATGACCGCCAGCACCAGGCCCAGGCCCAATACCATCCGCAGCAGGCTACCGCTGGCGGATACCTCGGCCACTTCAGCGGCAGCATATGTCCATGCCGGCACCATCAGCGCGGCGGCAGCGAAAACCCGGTTGCCGGCGCGTAACGCAATGTTCTTTATGAGCATGACGAGCTATTTGTTGATCTTGCGAATACGTTCGGCAGGCGTGATGATGTCGGTGAGTCGGATACCGAACTTGTCATTCACCACCACCACCTCGCCCTGGGCAATCAGGCATCCGTTGACCAGCACATCCATCGGCTCGCCCGCCATGCCGTCCAGCTCGACCACTGAACCCTGCGCCAATTGCAACAGATTCTTGATCGTAATCTTGGTGCGCCCGAGCTCCACCGTCAGCTGCACGGGAATATCCAGGATGAAATCAATATCGTTCTGAGTCTCGTGCAATTTATTCTTGGCGGAGAACTCGGTGAATACCGGTGTCTGCTCCGCCTGGGGGTCCTGAAAAACTGTGGCCTCAGCCTGGCTTTGCTCCGCCATGGCAGCGCCCCAGTCATCCATCAACTGCTCATCATTCGGATCCATCGCCATCAGCTGCCTCTCCTTTCACATATTCGCTGGAATTAGATCGCAGCAATTTTTCTACTCGCAATGCATACTGCCCGTTGAAGATGCCATACTTGCACTGCATGACTGGAACATTGTCCACCTTGCCTTCCACGACCTCGGAAATGGCAAGGGGAATCACGTCCCCTACTTTCATGTTGAGGATATTCCCCAGCGACATCTGGGTCTTGGCCAAGTCCGCCACCACCTCCACCTCCGCGCCCTGTATCTGTTGCGTCATCAGGCGCACCCAGCGCTTGTCCACGCCCAGCGCCTCGCCTTGCAATGGCGAGGTGAGGATGTCGCGGATCGGTTCTATCATGGCGTAGGGGAAACAGAAATGCATTTCGCCGCTGGATGACCCCAACTCAATAGTGAAAGTGGTAGATACCACTACTTCGTTCGGGGTCGCAATATTGGCAAACTGGGTATTCATTTCGGAGCGGAGATATTCAAACTCCAGCTTGTGCACCGGCTCCCACGATTTGGCATAGGTCTCGAACACGATGCTCAGCACGCGCTGGATGATACGCTGCTCGGTCTGGGTAAAATCGCGCCCTTCCACCCGCGTATGAAAACGCCCATCGCCGCCGAAGAGATTGTCGACAATCAGAAACACCAGCGTGGGGTCGAACACCATCAGCGCCGTACCGCGCAAGGGCTTTACCTGCACCAGGTTGAGGTTGGTCGGCACCACCAGGTTGCGGATGAATTCGCTGTATTTGGACACCTTGACCGGGCCGACCGACACCTCGGTAGTACGCCGCAGGAAGTTGAACAGGCCGATACGCAACAGGCGGGCGAAACGCTCATTGATGATTTCCAACGTCGGCATTCGCCCACGGACAATGCGCTCCTGGGTCGCCAGGTTGTAATTGCGCACCCCGGCCGGGTCAATGGCAGGCGCATCGTCTTCCTGCTCGTTGGTCACCCCCCGTAGCAGGGCATCGACCTCTTCCTGGGAAAGAAAATTATCGGCCATGGTCGTGTGGGTTTACTGAATCACGAATGAAGTAAAGAACACATCATTAATCGATTGCGGCTTGCCGTTGGCACTGAAAGGCAACGAAAGCTGCGCGATGATTTCCTTGGTCAGCGCCTGCTTGCCTTCGGTACTCAGTAGCTCAGAAGAGTGTTTGCTGCTCAACAACATCAAGATGCGGTTACGCACGCTGGGCATATGCTTCTTCAGGATATCCGCCTGCGCCTGGTCTTCCACCTGCACCGTCAGGTCAACCTGCAAGTATTGGTCATCCGGGTCAGGCTGCAGGTTGACGGTGAAGGTTTCCAGAGTCACGAATACCGGCTCCTTGACCACTACCTTTTTTTCCTTGGGCGCTGCATCAGCATCCTTATGCTGCTGCAGATACCAATACCCCCCGCCTGCCGCCAGCAGTGCTACCAGCAAGCCGCCCACCGATGCCAGGATCAATACTTTTTTTGATTTTTTAGGCGGCGCTTCTTTTGCCGCCTCTTTTGGTGCTTGTGCCATCTTGCAATCCTTCTCGCCGTTCTGCTGTCAGTTAATCGATATTATGAAAGAACCGGCAGAATAGCATGCAGGAAATAGAAGGAGGAAACTGCGCCAAATCAGCGATTAAATACGCTGGAGAACAATCTCATCCTGGATGCGAGACCAATCACATGCGGGAATCACTTTCACCTCAAGATATTGTTGTTATCAAGAATTACTGGAAGATTCTGGACTGCCTGCCTCCCGCTAGGCAAACGTATCCACCAGCCCCATCACCCTGGCGGCCTTAGCCAGCACCTGGCTGGTCTCCTCGCCCGCCTCGCCGTTGCCGGCCCGCGCGGCATTCAGTCCTGAAGGCGTCTGGGCCGCTTCCTGCTGGCCGGAGCGCACATTGGCCTGCCCGAGCTGCAAACCGGATTCGCTCATCATCTGGCGTAGGTTATCCATGCCATCCTCCAGCGCGCGGCGCACATCGGCCTGGTCTGAGAGAAACGTCGTATCGGCCTGGTTGTTGTGCACATGGATGATGACTTGTACCGGGCCAAGATCGGGCGGGTTCAAGGTCAGGGAAGCCGTCTGCTCGCCGCCAGCGGCCATCCATACTACCTTCTGCCCCACCGCCTGGTTCCATCCGAGCTGGCCAAAAGGTACGGGAATCTGGCTGCCACGCGCATCCATCGCCGCTGCCGCCTGGGCCACATGCGCCTGGTGCTGTGGCTGAACCACAGTAATCGCCGCCTGGCTGGCTTGGGCCAGCGTATCTGCGAATTTCACGGGGGATTCATGATCCTCTCCAGCCTTGGGCATGGACATTTGCGGAACCTCTGCCTTGAGCTCCTGCAATTCCCGCGCGTCGTCCATGCCTTGACCCTGGCGCGACCAATCCAGTGGCTGGCGCTTGAGGCCGTCTGCTTCCAGTTCTGCCGCCATGTCCGCTACTGGCCGGCGCTGCATATCGGGCGTCACCGCAGCCAACGCTGGCTGCTCTGTGGCGGGCACGGGGGCAAGCACATCCTGTGTGTCCGCTATCATGGTGGGATCAGTTTCCTGCAGCGGTATATCCTTCATTTCACTACCCAGGGCATCCTCATTCAAGATACCTTGGACATCCTGCATATGTTCCGCAGCCAGCACGGGATTGGCCAGCCCTTTTACTTCGTCGCTGGCCTTGATCTGCAATTGCCGCCGCTGCATCGCCTGCTCATTGCCGGAAGTTTCTTTAGCTGCCTGGCCTGCCTGCTTGGCGAGCACTTCCTTGAAGGCTGGGCCATCATTGGCAGTATTGGCGGATTTGTTTGCCTTTGCCGTCGTAGCGCTGGCCGCAGTGTTGGTGAGGATGGCGGCCTGGTTGGATACTGGAATATTCTGCATCATGAAGCTCCTGCTTATTGCCTTGTCTGGTTGCGGCTCGCACGCATCGCGTACTCATCCATCATTTTCTGGTCCCGTTTAAGTTCGCTTGCCTGCGCCCGCTTGTCAGCACGGTCAATCAAAACATCGTAGGACATTTTCTTTTTCTGGCATTCCTGCCATTCCTGCTTGCGCAGGCCGCATACCTGGCGTATGCGCTCGACGCTCTCGGTCTGGCTTGCAATCGCCTGCGACAGCTTGCCGAGGAAGTTCTGGTAATTCTGGTAGATTTCCGCCGTCATGCCATTTGCCATGGCATGGTCGCGCTGGCTGACATAATCCGTATGGTATTGCTGCAAGAGGCCCAGGCTTTTTTCCGCCTCGGCCAGTTGCCGGTTTGCTTCCCCCATCCGCTCGACCGCAATATCCACTTCCTTTTCCGCCAGGCCTTGTAGCGTCGTCAGCACAACCTTTTTCTGGTCAGTCATGCCATTTCCCTTCCAGCCAGCTCATCAATTCACCCCGCCTGCGCCAACCAACCCGGCCAATGCCTGTACGCTGTCTGCCCAGTGCGCGGACTCATTGATGTCTTGCTGCAGAAAAGCCTCAATCGCCTCATGGCGCCTGATGGCCTCATCCAGCACAGGGTCGCTGCCGCTTTCATAGGCGCCGACATTGATCAGGTCCTGGTTGCGCATATAACGCGAATTGAGCTGCTTGAGCTTGCGCGCGTTCTTCTGGTGCTCGGGCGAGGTAATGTTATGCATCGCGCGGCTGATCGACTGCTCTATATCAATCGCGGGATAGTGCCCGCTCTCGGCCAGGCTGCGGCTCAGGACGATATGCCCATCGAGGATCGCGCGCGCGGAATCCGCAATCGGATCCTGCTGGTCGTCTCCCTCGGTCAACACGGTATAGAACGCCGTGATCGATCCTTCGCCGGGCTTACCGTTCCCTGCGCGTTCCACCAGCGCAGGCAGCTTGGCAAATACTGAAGGCGGATAACCCTTGGTCGCAGGCGGCTCGCCGATCGCCAGAGCAATCTCGCGCTGGGCCATGGCATAGCGCGTGAGGGAATCCATGATCAGCAATACATCCTTGCCCTGGTTGCGGAAATATTCGGCGATCGCCGTGGCATAACTCGCGCCCTGCAACCGCATCAACGCAGGCACATCGGCGGGAGCCGCCACCACGACAGCGCGTGCCAGCCCTTCCGTGCCCAGAATCTGCTCGATGAATTCCTTGACCTCGCGGCCCCGCTCGCCGATCAGACCCACCACAATCACTTCCGCCGTGGTATAGCGCGCCATCATGCCCAGTAACACGCTCTTGCCCACACCGGAGCCTGCGAACAAGCCCATACGCTGCCCGCGGCCCACAGTCAGCATGCTGTTGATCGCCCGCACCCCGACATCCAGCACATCCTCGATAGGCGCGCGCGACAAGGGATTGAGGGGGCGGGTGTTGAGAGGCACGCTGTTTTCGCTATTGAGCGGCCCCAGGTCGTCCAAGGGGCGTCCGGCAGCATCCACCACACGGCCCAGCAATGCCTCGCCCACTGGCAAATGCCGCGCGCGGTCAATCGCGCGGCGGCGCGGATGCTTGGCCTGGTTGGGCTTGGGCAATGCCTCGGCCACTTCCAGCGCAAATACCTTGGCGCCCGGCGTAACGCCCTCGACGCCACTTTGCGGCATCAGCAGCATGCGTCCGCCATCGAATCCCACTACTTCCGCTTCCACTCGGCGACCTTCCGCCAACGGCACATAGCAGGCGCTGCCAATCGGCAGCTTGATGCCTACCGCTTCCATCACCAGGCCGGTCAGCTTGGTGATGCGACCAGATACTTCCAACGATTCAACGATCTCCAGAATCTCGCTGCAATCCTTGAGATAATCCTTCCAACCCTGCTGGTGAGCCAGTGCGCCGCTCATTCGGGATCGATCCAGTTGCCATGCTGCGACAGGGCGTCGCAGATACGTTTCCAGCGTGTGACATTGCTTGCGTCAATCTGGTTGTCGCCAGTTTCCACCATGCAGCCGCCGCGCTCCACGCTGGCATCTTCATGCACTTGCCAGTTGGTGTCCGCCATATCTTCCTGCAGGTATTTCTTCACGATCGGCGCATCTTCGGGATTGACGATCAGCCGCGCTGGTTTCTGCGCCACAGGAAGATAATGGATAGATTCCTGCACTACAGGCAGAATAATGGCAGGATCCACATTCAGCCTATCCTTGACCATGGCCTTGGCAATATCCAGGGCCAAGGCTAGCAATTGCTCGGAAATGGCTTCGTCAGCGGTCCTGACCGCCTCGTTCAAACTCGCCAGCACTGCCTGGAACTGCTCCCTGTCCTGCTGCACCTGTGCCGCGGCATCCGCAATGCCGGCATCAAACCCCTGCTGCAGGCCGATCTTGTAACCCTCGCGTCGCGCCTGCTCAAGCTCTGCCTGCAAGCGTGCATTCTTTTCCTCTTCACCTTCCTGCGCAGAATGAATGGCAGGCTGCGGCACAGCCTTGCCCCTGGCCCTGGACTCTTCCTCAAACGAAGCCATTTCCCAGCGCTGGTACGCGGTCTGCTTCTCCTTGGGAATCACCACGTCAGACATACGCATCCTCGCCCTTGCCGCCCAGGACAATCTGGCCTTCGTCCGCCAGCCTGCGGACTATCTGCAGGATCTGCTTCTGCTGGGCCTCCACCTCGGAGAGCTTGACCGGCCCCTTGCTTTCAAGGTCTTCCCGCATCATCTCGGCAGCACGGCTGGACATATTGCGGAATATCTTGTCGCGCAACTCTTCCGCCACGCCCTTGAGCGCCACGATCAATGTTTCGGACTGCACTTCGCGCAACATGACCTGTATGCCCCTGTCATCGATCTCCATGATGTTATCGAATACAAACATCTCATCCATGATGCGCTGCGCCATATCGCCGTCATAGCTCTTGAAGCCGTCCATAAGATTGGCTTCGTTGTCGCCGCTCATGTAGTTCATGATCTCGGCAGCAGCCTTCACCCCGCCAATCTGCTGCTTCTTGATGCTTTCATTGCCGCTCAGCAGCTTGGTCAGCACATCATTGAGTTCACGTAAGGCTGTCGGCTTGATGCCATCCAGCGTGGCAATGCGCAGCATGACATCCTGGCGCAAGCGCTCGGTGAAATACTCCAGAATTTCTGCCGCCTGGTCCGGCTCTAGGTGCACCAGAATCGTGGCAATGATCTGGGGATGTTCATTCTTGATGAATTCTGCCACGGTCTGCGCATCCATCCATTTCAGGCTTTCAATGCCACTGGAGTCACGTGTCTGCAATATCCGATTCAACAGGCCGGAGGCCTTGTCATCTCCCAACGCCTTGGTCAGCACCGAGCGGATATATTCATCGGAATCCAGGCCGATCATGGTATTTTTTTCTGCATGAGTCATGAAATCTATCAGCACGGCTTCCACCTGCTCATGGCCGATCGATTTCATGGTCGCCATGGCCGTGCCGAGTTTCTGCACCTCGCGCGGCCCCAGATACTTCATGACCTCGGCAGCCTCATCCTCACCCAATGCCAGCATCAATACCGCGCTCTTGACCACACCGCTATCACTCATTGCCGTTCACCCAGTTTGTCACGATACTGGCCACCATCTTGGGGTTCTCCTTCGCTATTTGCCGCACGCCTTCAAGATTCCGCTTATATCCACGCTCCGAAGGCGCTCTAGTATTACTGGTGTCATCTACATCGTTTTCATCTACCCCAGCACCTGAAATGCTGACAATGGCATCCTGATCTTCTTCCTCTTCCCTGGCAAGTTTGTCCTTCTTTTCCTCTTCAGGAGAAAGCTTGCGCAGCAAGGGACGGAGAAAGCGGCGGTACAAAATGAACAATACCAGCAACACCAGGCCATTCTTCAGCCAATCCTTGGCCATATTGATATTATTGGGGTCTTTCCACAAGGGCACTTCCGGGAAAGTCTCGGCTATTTCCGGCATAAAGGAGCTATTGACCACGCTCAGCGAGTCGCCACGCTCTTCGTTGAACCCCATGGCCTGCTTGGCAAGTTCGCTGATCTGGTTTTTCTCGTCATCAGTTAATGGACGACTGCTCACCTTGCCCTGTGCATCAACCACCTGCTTGTGGTTCACCACTACTGCCACAGTCAGGCGCTTGATGCCGCCCATCGGCTGCTGCTGGTAGCGTATTGTCTTGTCTACTTCATAGTTGGTCGTGGTGTTGCGCTCGGAATTCATCACTGGCGTCGTCACCGTTGTGCCGGGCGGCGTGGTGGTCGTAGTGGTGACGACATTGGCATTGGTCGTGGTAGTTGAACCAGCTCCAGGTGCCACGATAGGCGCCGTGGCAGGCGCAGGCGGCTGATTGCTCAATGCGCCCGGTATTCCGCCGACGCCTTGGCCCGGCAATATTTGCGACTCATTGTTCTGGGTGCTGCGAATGGCTGCACTCTCGGGGCTGGGATTGGGCTTATAGATTTCGGCAGCCTGCTCGACCACGGAAAAGTCCACTTCCGCGCTGGCTTCCGCATGCACATTCTTGGAGCCCACCAATGGCGCAATGATCGACTCCACCCGGCGCACAATATTTTGCTGCAGGTCATCCACATATTTCAACTGGGCAGGATCGAGCTGGTTGTTCGCCCCTTGATTCTTGCTGTTGTCCGACAACAAGTTGCCGTTCTGGTCCACCACGGTAACATTGGAAGTCGGCAGGTCGGGCACGCTGCTGGCCACCAAGTGCACAATCGCGCTCACCTGGCGCTGGTCGAGCGCGCGGCCAGGATGCAGGTTCAGCATCACAGATGCGGTCGGTTTCTGCTGGTCGCGGGTAAAAACGGTGGGTTTGGGCATGGCCAAGTGGATACGCGCCGCCTGCACGGCGCCGATAGCCTGTATGGTGCGTTCCAGCTCACCTTCCAGGCCACGCTGGAAATTTACTTGCTCCACAAACTGGGAAACGCCGAATTTCTGGTTTTCCAGCAACTCGAAGCCGATATTGCCGCCCTTGGGCAAGCCTTGCGCAGCCAGCTTGAGCCGGATGTCATGCACATTATTGGCTGGCACCATGATCGCGCTGCCGCCCTCGGCAACCTTGTAGGGCACATTCATCTGCTCAAGCGCGGCTACGATAGCGCCACCATCTTTGTCGGAGTAACTGGAGAACAGCACGCGGTATTCCGGCTTCTGGCTCCATAGCCAGAACACCACCATGAGCGCAACCACGGCAGCCGCAGCCAAGGCAAGCAGCAGCTTGTTATCCAGGAGCGCCCTGAGATTGAACGCGCCTGCCGGTTCTGTGGTTGTCGCTTCCGCGGCCAGTGCCGCTTCGTTGGCTACTGCCATAATACCTCTCCCGTGCGATGGCGGAATACAAACACTGGATTCGGCAGCCAAGCGCCATCTACCTGTTGGCTGCCGCTTTGAAGCGGCTAGCAAAACTCTCCTGGCGTCGTTGTCTTGACTTGCCGTACCACTTGTACTGTCTGTGGCAAAACGCCTAGCCAGGAACGCTACGCTGAGTATTGTTAGCCGCTTTTATTACGCGATGCCATTATCAAGAGTCGGATGCAAATTCAATCAGGTAAATAAACCGGGTTTTCCTGCCTTATTCCTGCCCAGAAAGCATTTTGCCGGATGATAAGCTGCTGCCATGTTGAAACTAGTCCGCAAGGACGCTGGCACAGGTGATTCCCATGAAAACTTCAGCGATAGATTCAGGCAGGATAGAAGCCATGATGGCGCAGCTCAAGGCAGCGGCGCAAAAACCCTCGGCATCGTCGCCACTGGAGGGCATCAGCGCACCGACGCTCAGCCAGAAACCCCAGGCTGCCGGACGAGTCGATTTTGCAGAGGTGTTGAAATCCTCGATCAACCAGGTCAACCAATCCCAGGTCAACGCCGAAGCGCTGGGAAAAAGCTTTGCAATGGGAGATGACAAGGTGAGCCTGTCAGACGTGATGGTGGCAGGGCAAAAAGCCAATATCTCGCTACAAGCCACCATCCAGGTACGCAACAGGCTGGTATCAGCCTATCAGGACATCATGAACATGCAGGTCTAACAGACTACTCACGAACGTCCCACAGGCTACGCTACCCCAGCATTTCTCTTTCTCACACACACCTGTCATGCCGGACTTGATCCGGTATCTTGTGGCATTCCGCCATACTTACGATATCCCGGCTCAAGGCCGGGATGACAATCAATTGGAGGCATAGCCCCTCAAGACCAAGGGCGAGCGCAGCAATGCCAAGTAGCTGTTGAAGTTGAGTCCCCGTCTGGCTGCGCCGAGTAGCGCAGCTTTTCATGGATTCAGGACTGGCGTCTGTTTGAGCGCAGCGAGTTCAGCCAGTCCCCATGAAAAGCGAGCAACACAGGTTGCCCGGAACAATGTTCCGGGTCGCAGACAATCGGGGTCGCCTTTTGTTTGGTTCCTTTATTTTGGCGAAGCAAAATAAAGGATCTCGCCGAGCGGCGAAAGGCGGCAAGACAATACTTAACTACTATTGGAGAGATATCCACACCAGCCGTTGTCCGGCGAATACGATGCAATCCCCGCTGGCGATTGCGCCTGACCAAAGCTGCAAACTGTGCCTTGGCCAGCCGCGTATTGAAACCATGCGGGACGACAAAAAGAGCATGCACACCCGCTAGGGCAATTCTGGAAACTTGCCCGCCGCTTCCGCGTCACCATGCTCCAGCCGGTAAAGCCAGGCAAGAATCTCCGCAATCACCTGGTATAAGGCCGGCGGAATATGGTCATCAAGATCCACCTGCATCAGCAAGGCCAGCAGTTCACGGGATTCATGCACAAACACATTGTGTTCCTTGGCCTTGGCAATAATCTTTTCCGCGATCAAGCCCTTGCCCTTGGCAATCACGCGCGGAGCAAAGTCTCCCGTCTCGTAGGCAAGCGCCACAGCCTGCTGCTGGGCATTCGGGCTATTGTTCATCGCGCACCACCGTCAACGCATCCAGTTCCTGCCCATGTCTGGTCAATGCCTCGGCCAGCCCCGGCAGGCCAGAACGCAGGCGGGCAAGCGTTCCCTGCTCTACCGCCACAAGCCGAACCTGCAAACGCCCCCCCTGCAGGCTGATATTGGCAGTCACTGTTCCCAAAGTAGGCAATTCCAGCTTCAAACTGCTCGCAATCGCCCTATCATCGGCAGATTGCACATTAGCGGCATGGTCGTCGGGGTCAACCGTATCGCCCTGCATCTGCACCTGCCAATCCATCTTCTGGCCAGGCCAGATTTCACCCTGCCATTGCACCCGTTGGTTTTCCAGCACGGCAAGCTGCTTGTTGATCATGGATTCGGGCGCCACGTGCGGCTGATTCTGCGGTTCCTGCAGCAAATTAGCCAAGGTCGTCTTGCCAGCAGTGAATTGCTCCAGGTGTGATTCATAGAACAGGCCGGATGTCGTCAATGCACGCTGTATATCCTGCGCGAGCACACGCGGATGCTGCGGCGCCTGGCTGACGATTTTATCGCTGGCGAGGGTCTGTGAGGTTTCGCCATCGGCCGCCTGCGCCAATTGCTGGCTCAGTATACGCGCGCCACGGCTCAGGGCGGTGGAAACGCCGCTTTCCGCCCCTGTGGCGGGCAATGCGGTGGAAGCCAACATCATGCCGAATTGCTTAGCGGCTTCCAGTTGCCCGGCCTGCTGGTTCGGCATGCGGAAAGTGGGAACCGGGTTATCTCCCACAAATCTGAGCAGCATCTGCTGGCCGATGCTAGCCTGCTGCCCCAGTTCCATCCGGAAAGTGTTGCCCTGTACATTGACCTGGAACACGCCAGGCTGCAAGCGGGCCATGACCTGGCCAAAGTAGTTTTGGCCCTTGACCAGCTGGGCCGTGCGAAAATTGAGATCCTGGACAGTACTGGCAATCTCCTCTGTCGCCTGCACCGGCGTTACCCTCGCAAGCGGGGCAACCGCAGCGGCAGGGTCAGGAGATTGCTTGATAATCATCGGCCAGGCCGTATCATCTGCTGGTACGCGTCAAACATCTGCCGGTTCGCAGCATTGTTGGTGAGGATATCGGAGAGGCGCACCATCCACGGATCGATGATATTGCGGATTTCACGATCGGAATTCAGGATGCGCTTGAGATGGGAAACCTTGAGTTTTCGCTCAGATTCCTGCATAGGGTCATCGCACTTGTCTTCGTTGGCACGCTGGATACGCGTTGCGCACTCGGCCTCAAGCGCGGCCAGCTTTTCCCAATCATGCGCCTGGGCTGCCATCAGCATTTGGTCCGTGATATCTGCAACTGCGGCGTATAAAGACAGGTTGTGCTGAGTGCTCATAAATATGCCTTTTCCAGATAGCGCTGGCTTGGTTGTTGGGTTGCTTGAGTCGTGGCAGCAGTCACTGGCTGGTTAGCCAGGGCTGTCCATGCCTCATTCAACTCATTGAGTAATTTTACCACCTCTTCCACGGCGGCAATATCGCTTTGGCTATTGGCGTTATACAAGCGTCCGGCCATATAGGCATACAGGGAATCCAGGCTTTCCGCAATCGCCGCGCCAGACTGTTTATCCAGACTGGCCCGCAATCCATTTTCGATGATGGAAATCGCCTTGGTCAGTGCAGCACTCTTGTCCGCATAATTCTGCTCGCGGATATGCTTGATCGCCATATTGCATGCAGCAATCGCACCTTCATACAGCATCACGATCAAGCGGGTGGGATTGGCTGCCACCACTCCTGTTTCCACCCCGACCCGCGCATAAGCGTTGACACCTGCATTGAACCCGAACATGAAAAGCTCCTTAATTAATTGTTAGCGCTGATCGCGGCAAGCTGTTGAGTAAGGTAAGACTGGGTATTCTGCATCTGGGTCATCAGGGCATCTAGCGCGACAAACTGGGAACGGTAGCGCGCCTCTATTGCTGTCAGACGCACCTGCAAGTTTTCTTCCTGTTTGGTCAGGCGCTTGATCGAGTCGTTGATGCCTTCTGTCTTGGCAGCCAGGATGCCGGTATCGCTCACCATCTCCTTGATCAGATTGTTCAACTGGCTGGCGTAGCCCACACTCACATTGACAAGACCGCGGTCCCCGGTCACATTGCCTTGCACAAGCAGCATCAGGCCTTGAGCAGCATTGCCAGGCTCAGCGGCAGTCAATATCTGCCCTCTTCCGGTGGCAGCAGCGCCGTTGATGGTGCCAGCAACATCCAGGCCAGCCTGATACAGCGGGCTATTCCCGAACAAGGAAGACGTGCCGCCCGTGACCTCAAGCAGGTTGTCGCTACCATAAGAAGCGGCAGTCAGCTTGAGCATGCCACCCTCCACCGACACTTCTGTACCCAGCCCGGCACCGACAAATTGCGATTGCAGGCTTGCCGCCAAAGCCTCGGCAGAAGCATAGTTGCCTGCGGGAATAGTCAGGTTATAGGTACGGTCACCTATCTTCATATCCAAGGTATCGTTCACGCCTGCAACGATATTCAAGTCCGGGCCTGCATTACCGGTCAATGTCGCCTTGGTAGCCGCTTGCGTGATATTGACGGCATAGCTGCCGGACTGTGTCTTGCTACCTGTTCCGGCAAAGCTGATGTCTGTATCACCAGAGGCGCCGGTCGCGATGAACAGCTTGGCAATATCGTCAAAATTGGTCTCAACCGCATTCTTGAGCTTGGTGCTGTCCACTGCCAGCGAACCATCGCGCTGGAAAGTCACACCGATCTGGCTCAAGGAAGTAAATTCGCCGCCACTGGAGACTGTCTGGGCCAGCATGCCCCTGATCTGGGTGGAGATGGAGCGCGCAGTGGCATCGCCAAGCAGCACGCCCGATTTCTTCTTGGTGACATCTGTCGTGCTTTCATCGAACTTGGTCAAATTACGCACGGTGGTATTGAAATCATTGAATGCCTTGACGAAAGCATTCACGGCTTCGGTAATCTTGTCGGTATCCTTGGTCACATCGAGCGACACGCTATCAGCGCTGGTCTTGAACAGGTTGAGGGTAATGCCCTCAAGCACGCCGGTCACCACATTGCTCGCGCTTTCCACATCAATGCCATCGACATTGATCTGTGCATTCTTCGCGGCCTGCAACTCGGTCAGGTTTTTCCCCGCGCCAGCGCCTGCTGTCGGATCATAAGCCAGGCTGGACAGACCTGACATATCGGTATTGTCCCCATCGGCGTCCGCCACGGAAACCCTAATGCTGTTGACAGCGCCCGATTCCTTGGAGGTCAGCACCAGCTTGCCGCCATTGACGCCATCATTGACGATGGAAGCGGTCACGCCCATGTCGCCGGCATTGATCGCATCGCGAATGCCCGCCAGGCTGTTGTTTGCAGCAGTAATGGTAATGCTTTTAGCCGCCTTCTCCGGGTTTGCGGTAAAGGTATTGCTCACTGCATCATAGTTGCCCAAGGTGATAGTCATTGCGCCAGTGCCCACAGCCGCTTTTGTATCCGCAAAGCTGGAAGTGGCAATCTTATGTGATTGCGCGAGCTGCCCTACCTTGATGGCATAGTTGCTGACAGTTGCGTTGCCGTTGGAAGTGGCAGTAAAGATATCGCTGTTGCCGGAAGTGGCAGCCTGTACCTTGAACTTGCTGCCGCTGGCGAGATTGGCCAAGGCTGTCTGGAACGTAGACAGTGAACTCTGCAATGTGGAATAGGCAGAAATCTTTGACTGATACGACGTCTTCTGCTCGCTCAGCAACACTGCAGGGCGTTGCTCCACCGTCATCAAGCTGCTGACAATCGCATCAATATCAAAATTGGTACTTGCAGAAATCCCACTGGTACTTGCCATGGTCATCCCTTCCCTTCTCAAAAACAGCAAAAATCAGGCGGTTTGCCTGATGATCAACCCTTGAAGCTTGTCCAGGGTCTTGGAAATCGCCAACACTTCTTCATTCGGGATCTGCCGCAATACCTTTTGGGTTTCAGCATCCACTACCTTCACAACAGTCCTGCCGGAATCGCTATCCGTAGAAAACTGTATGGATTGCATGACAGGCGAAATAAACGCATTGATCTGCTTTACCGCAGACTCCACATCCTGTTGATTGGCCTCAACCGCTTCCGATTGCTCGACCAATTGCTTGGAGCCTGGCAATGCATCAACAGATGCAGCATTACGCGTCGAAGAGGGAGTCAGGTTGTTTGCCTGCCCATATGCTTCCAGATTCGCAATCACCATTTTCAAATTCCTTATGCAAAACCCACAGCCCTCTTTAATTCAAGCAGGCTGTGGGCACTCACCATGTCACTCAGCTTTTCAGTCTTAGCCTCGCAGCAAAGTCAGCACATTGTTGGGAACAGAGTTCGCCTGTGCCAGCATCGCAGTGCCAGCCTGTTGCAGAATCTGCGCGCGGGTCATGTTGGCAGTTTCTGCGGCAAAGTCGGCATCCATGATACGGCCCTTGGCGGCAGTCTGGTTCTCCACCGACACTTGCAAACTGCCAATCACGGATTCAAAACGGTTTTGTACTGCGCCCAAAGTTGCGCGTTTGGTGTTGGCATCGTCCAGCGCAGTGTCAATCGCGGTCAACGCAGTGTTGGCAACAGTTGCATCAGTGACAGCCCCGCTAATAGAAACAGCAGTAGTTGCATTTACCGTAATCGTTTGACCGCTATCTGCTCCGACTTGGAAAGTCATTGCTGTAGCACCGAATACGGCACTACCGTTAAATTTGGTGTCCGTACCCAGTCGTGTAATTTCTGTAGCCAGTTGCTGGAATTCAGCATCCAAGTTAGCACGGTCACCAGAACCATTAGTAGCGTTGATGGATTGCACAGCCAATTCACGCATACGTTGCAGCGCATCAGTCACTTTACCCAAAGCTCCTTCAGCGGTCTGGGCAAAGGAAATTGCATCGTTGGCGTTGCGGATCGCCACAGTCTGGCCGCGCACCTGCGCATCCATGCGGGTAGCGATGGAAAGGCCGGCAGCGTCGTCCTTGGCGCTATTCACGCGCAAGCCGGAAGACAGACGTTGCAAGGAAGTGTTCAGACTGGATTGTGAAGTGCTCAAGTTACGTTGCGCATTCAGCGAAGCCATGTTGGTATTGATAACTGCAGCCATGTTAATTCTCCTTCGATTTAGTTAATTTCAAAAACAACACCTGTTGTCTTTGGTATCGCTTCACAGCCTTGAATCACGTTACTGTTAAGACTGTTATCGGTAGCTTCGGGAGAAAATTTAGATGCTTGATTCATACTGGTTTTCTCTCGAATAGCATCTGATTGCAATGCCATGACCCTGATGTCGGATTGATTAAAAAAATCTTTAGAGCCTTCCCTTTCCTGCAATCAGGAAAATCAATAAAAACATTTATATTCAATAATTTGGTTTGATAAAACAAAAAAAATTATTTTCAACCCTAAAGTTTTCACGCAATAAATAAACGCCTGTGCCTAACCAAAAAACACATACCCAGGACACAGCGACATCTTACCGAGCGGCAAGATAAGGCAATCAGGATAAAAAACGGGGGAAAAAGCGCCAGATCTGCGCTTGAAATCAATCGACCAGGTTGTTCTTGATCGCGTAATGGGTGAGATCGGAGTTGTGCCGCAAATTGAGCTTCTCCAGCAGGCGGGCGCGGTACATGCTTACGGTCTTGACGGAAAGCGAGAGGCTATCCGCAATTTCACTCACGGATTGGCCAGAGGCAATCATGGTCAAGGTCTGAAATTCACGGTTGGACAGGGTTTCGTGGATCGGTTTTTCCAGGCCGCCATTCACTTGGTTGGCCAGCGCCAATGCTACTTCCTCACTAATATATTTCTTGCCCTTGGCCACGGCGCGTATCGCCGTCACCAATTGGTCGGAAGCGCCCTGCTTGCTCAAATAGCCGGAAGCGCCCACGCGTAGCGCGCGAATCGCATAAACATCCTCGCGGTGCATGGAGAGCATCAGGACAGGCACATGCGGATATTCCTTCTTAATGATACCGCATGCCTCGATACCGTTGCGGTCGGGCAGGGAAATATCCAGCACCATCACATCCAGCCCCTTGGTGCCAGCCAGCTTGATCGCTTCAGCCGCATTCCTGGCATCTGCGATCACCTCGATATCCTCGGTTTCAGCCAGAATCTGCTTCAGGCCCTCGCGCAGGATGGCGTGATCGTCCGCGATAATGACTTTGATGGTCGATGTAGAAGACATAGGCAAGCGATGGTTGGATACTTTTTATATATTAATGTGGCCCAGCCGTCATTCCGATATCGGCAGAATGCGCTGGCAGGGTTACCGAGACTATTGTACCGCCTTGCTTACCTGCTTGCACCTTGCATTGCCCGGCCAGCGCCACGGCCCGCTCCGCCATGCCGCTGATGCCGAAGGCATTGTTCTTGAGCATATCAGCTGGCGCGATACCTACACCGTCGTCGATCACTTGCATCACGATTTCCTCGGGCGAGCTTTCCAGCACCACTTCCACCCGGCTGGCATGGGCATATTTGGCGATATTCGACATGGCCTCCTGGCAGATGCGGAACAAGGTAATGGCATGGTCGGTAGAAACAGTCAAATCAGGCTGGTTGCACGAAAAATTGCATGAAATGCCAATCTTCTCCGAGAACTGCGCCGCTTGCCATTCCAATGCCGCCACAATGCCCAACTCCAGCACATTGGGCCGCAGGTCGCTGGCGATGCGGTGGGTAGCCTCGAAGGTATCATCTACAATCGTCTCCAGTTGCCGCACCTTGGCCAGCAGCGTCTCCTGCTCCGGCCCCAGGCGCTTGATGATGGAAGACAAGCCGAGGCGGATGGCTGTCAGATTGCCACCCAGGTCGTCATGCACCTCCTGGGCCAGCTTCAGGCGCTCCTTTTCCTTGATCTGCGCCATCTGCGCAGACAAACGCGCCAGCTTCTCGTGCGATTGGCGGATAGCCTGCTGCTCGCGCCTGCTCTGCGTGATATTGGTCATGATACCTTCCCACAGCACGGTGCCGTCCGGCATCCGGCGAGGGCTGGCGCGCAGATTGATCCACTTGGTGTCTTGCCAGGCCTGCATCCAGAAACGTCCCGTCCAGTTCAGCACGTTCAGGCCCTGGGCAGATTGGCAGATATGCTTCTCGTACACCACGCGATCCTCGTCATCAATCAAGGCCAGGAAGCTATCGGGATTAGCAATAAATACCTCTGCCTCCTCGCCCAGCAAAGACTGGCACGCGTCACTCAGGTAAAGGAAACCAAATTTCCCTTGCCTGTCCAGCTGCGCCTGGTACACCACACCCGGCGTATTGGAAATCAACGCGTTCAGGTGGGAGCCTTCATTCAGCACTCGCATGATATGGCGGCTGAATGCGCGGCTATCGCGCATCACCAGCAACACCCTGCCTTCGCCGCGCCCCACCATCAACAACCGGAACTCGCCAAAATAGCGGTTGATATCCTGCAACTCATGGCTGATATCCACCATCGCCGCATCCACAGGCACCATATTCAGTAACTCACGCACCTCCGGCCCTGCCAGGGCCTGCTGCAAATCCGCCAATGGATACTCTGCCACCGGGGCTTCTGTTCCATCCACCAGCACGCTGACTACCTGCAATGTCTGCGGATCGATCGCATAGATATCATCCAGCGAGCTTTGCGCCACCGACTCAAGATACTTGCGAATTTCAGATAAAGGCGACACGGCAACATCCATGAAAAGTTTCGCGCAAGCCTACCAGATCAAGCCATTTCAGCAAACACACACCCTTCTACTACCTTCGTTATATATTTACAAATATAATGAATTAAGCTTTAATCCCGCCTTTTCATTTCAACCACTTACACGCATTGGGGAGATCAATGTATAACCACTACAAACCGCTCAGGCTCGCCGTCGCCATTGCTTTGGCCGCCGGCACGCCAGCCGCTTTTGCCGAAGTCGCGCCATTTACCTTGGGTGAGATCAATGTCACCACTACCAAAGAGGAGCTAGAAAGCAGTCGCCTGGCTGACAACACGCTCACACAGGAAGACCTGCGTCTGTTCAACCGTGAAACGGTTGGCACTGCACTGAATATCTTGCCTGGCGTCGTCATGAATCAAGCTGGCAGAAGAAATGAGCAAACTGTCATGTTGCGTGGTTTCGATCTGAGACAAGTTCCACTGTATATCGACGGGATTCCAGTCTACGTTTCCTACGATGGTTATGTTGACCTTGGCCGTTTCAATACTTTTGATTTGTCCAAGATTCAAGTCTCCAAGGGTTTCAGCTCTGTGCTATATGGTGCCAATACCCTGGGCGGCGCCATCAACCTCGTCAGCCGCAAGCCCACAAAAGAATTTGAAGGTAGCGCACGTGTCGGCTTCAAGACAGACAAGGATTTCCGCTATAACGGCTATTCTGCCGATTTGAATCTGGGCGGGAATTACGGTACTTGGTACTGGCAAGCCAATACTTCATCCGTAGATAATAATCGCTATCGTCTTTCCAGTGATTTCCACCCCTCTCCTGCGGAAAATGGTGGCGATCGTGAACGTTCCTACTATCACGATGGCAAGATCAACTTGAAAGTTGGCTTGACTCCTAACGACACTGACGAATACTCACTGAACTATATCAATCAGCAAGGCTCCAGAGGATCCCCGGTCAATGCCAGCCGCCGCGATTCAGGAGACTCCCCAGTGTATTGGGATTGGCCGCAATGGGATAAGGAAAGCCTATATTTCATTTCTAATACCCAATTGGGTCAGGACAGCTATGTCAAAGTGCGTGCTTTCTATGACACATTCAAGAATTCGCTCCGTATTTACAAGGATGCCAGCTATACGACACTAGATGGCAAGCCTAGTATTTATGACGACTTCAGCTACGGCGCCAGCACTGAATTCGGCACGAAAATTACCGACAACAACACCATCAAACTAGCCTTACACTATAAGACCGACGTACACCGTGAGCATGACAAAGGTAAT
This sequence comes from Methylobacillus sp., assembly GCF_036844465.1. NCBI lineage: Bacteria > Pseudomonadati > Pseudomonadota > Betaproteobacteria > Nitrosomonadales > Methylophilaceae > Methylobacillus > Methylobacillus sp. The sequence continues at coordinate 110,873 of NZ_DAIUFW010000002.1, read as the reverse complement.
CCGGTACAAAGATTCGAGGATAGAACTACATCTATAGGTCTTGAGGATACCCATCAATTCACCGATAAGCTGGCATTAGTTACCGGGATCAGCTATGACCGCCGTGAAGCATTGCAGGCAGAAGGGTTTAATACCACGACTACGTCTATTTTTGATTTCCCAAGAAAAAATGCGGATGCATGGAACCCACAAGCTGGTATCTTCTATCGCCCAACCAAGGATAGTGAGATTCATGCCACTATCGCCAAAAAGAGTCGCTTTGCCACCATCAAGGATCGCTTCTCTGGTCGTTTTGGCCGAGCTGTGCCTAATCCTGGACTTGATACCGAAGTTTCGACCAATTATGAAATCGGGGCATCCGCGTTTGTAACTCCCAAATTGCGTCTGGAAGGCTCGGTCTTTTATTACGATACCAAGGACCTAATTGCGAGTTTTAGTTTGCCCAACTCTGCCTGCTCCAGCGGTTCACGCTGTAGTCAGTACAGGAATATCGGTAAAGTTGAAAGCACAGGCATTGAACTGGCGACCACTTATTACGCTACGGATGACCTGGAGCTGGGTGCGAATTACTCTTATATTGATCGGGATAACAAAAGTGGTCATGAAAAGCTGACTGATGTGCCTGACCATAAGCTATTTGCCTATGGTAAATGGCAAGCCACCAGCGCACTGGCCCTTACTGGTAACATTGAAGCCGCCTCCTCTCGCTATTCCCGCCAAAACGGTAATACTAAAGATTGGTTTTCCGCCAGGGGTTTCGTGATTGCCAATATCAAGGGTAGTTATAAGTTCAACCCGGACTGGCAAACTGAGTTTGGTGTGAATAACATCACGGATAAAAACTATGCGTACTCCGAAGGTTATTACCTCGAAGGCCGCAATATGTTTATCAACGTCACACGTAACTTTTAATTAACTAAGCAACGGATAGAACTGTATGACCAGCTCGATGACCCTCAAGACAGCATTGGCTATCAAGACAGCATCGAGCTGGCTTTCCCGAGTTCTTCTGCTCTGGCTGCTATTGGGCAGCCAGGCATCATTTGCGGACACCAGCAAGGTCATTGTCATGACCAGCTATCCGCAGGAAGTCGTCTCGCAGTTCGAGGCGGCTTTCGAGAAGCAGTATCCGCAATACAAGCTGGAGATTCTCTGGCGGCAATCGCGCGACGCCATGAGCTACTTCAAGGAGTCAGGCCAGCCGGTAGATGTGTACTGGACGCCTGCCCAGCGCAATTTCGCCCAGCTTGAGAAAATGCAAGCATTCCAGCCGTTGGATATCAAGCTGGATGGCCTGCCTGAAACCGTCAATGGCTTTCCCCTGCGCGAAGGCCAGCATATCGCCAGTGAGATTGCCGGGTACGGCATTGTGAGCAACCCGCAGGCCCTGGCCGCCGCCGGGCTGCCTGTTCCCCATGACTGGGCAGATCTCAGTCAGCCGGGATTCAAGGGCAAGGTCGCGCTGCCCATCCCTTCCAAGGTCGGCTATGCGCCGCCGCTCATTGATATCCTGCTGCAGGGTTACGGCTGGCAGGCGGGCTGGAACCTGTTGCAGGCCATCGCCGCCAATGCGGAGCTGGTGACTGCGGGCGCGACTTTCGTCACTGACGATGTTGCCAGCGGCCGCCTGTTCGCGGGGCTGACCATCGATTTCTTCACGGCATCCGCCATTGCCAACGGTGCGCCATTGCAGTTTGCCTACCCTAAATTGACTGGCTATTCCCCTGCCCACGTTGCCATCATGAAACATGCAGCCAACCCCGAAGGAGCAAAGGCTTTCAGCGCATTCGTGCTGTCCGAACAAGGGCAGCGGCTATTGTTCCACCCCGATATCCGCAAATTGCCGGTTAGGGCCTCGGTGTACGCAGACAAGCCTGCCGGTTACTTCAATCCATTCGAGAACAATCCGGCCTTTGTGTACGACAACCGTCGCGGGCTAGCGCGCCAGGAAGCCACCAATGCGCTGTTCGATGCCATCATCACCCTCAACTTGGCGCCCCTGCAACAGGCGATCCGCGCCATCGAGAGTGCTAGCGCCAAGCTGGGCGCCGATGCGCCGCAAGTGACCAAGGCCAGGGAGCTGCTGCAAAAGTTACCGATCGACGAAACCGCGGCAGAATCCCTGCAGCCTCCCAAGCAAGCGGACATCAGCCGGTGGCAGCAAGTCATGCACGAGCGCTACCAGGAAGCCGCCCGTATCGCGTCACAGCGGTAATCCTGGGGCTATGCGCAGCATCCTGTCCCTCGCTGTTTGCATTCTCACCCTGGCTCCCGCTGCTACCCACGGCGATGAACCGGCGCAGGTGCTGACCAGCCTTGCAAGCCGCGAAGCCTATAGCCAGCCTATCCGTCCGCTTTCCTCGCAAGAAAACCTGCAGTTCCAGTTAGGCCGAGGACTGGTCCGGCAAAGCTGGATCATTTCCCCGGCGGAAGACCGCGATATTGCCGGGCTGGGGCCTTTGTATAACCGCAACTCCTGCATTGCTTGCCATGCCAAGAACGGACGCGGCTTCGCGCCTGACGGCCCGGAAGAATCCATGCGCGCCATGCTGGTCCGCCTGAGCGTCCCCGGCAAGACACCTGAAGGCAGCCCGTTGCCCCATCCATGGTATGGCGACCAGTTGCAGGAATTCGGCGCGCCGGGCGTCGAGGCCGAAGGCCGCGCCCATCTGCGTTACGAGGAAAGCGAAATATCATTGAACGGCGGCGAGCGTGTGAAGCTGCGCAAACCAATCATCACGTTCAGCAGCCTGGCCTATGGCACGCTGCCGGACAACCTGCAAACCTCGGCCCGCATCGCGCCCGGTATCTATGGCACGGGCCTGCTCGAAGCCATTGCGGACAGCACCCTGCTGGCACTGGAATCGCAACCCAAGCCCGGCAAGATCAAGGGCAGGCTCAATCGTGTCTGGAGCGCGGAGCAGCAACGGCAGGTGATCGGGCGCTTTGGCTGGAAGGCCAATGTGGCGACGCTGCGCGAACAGACGGCCAACGCCCTGGCTGGCGACATGGGCTTGTCCTCCCGCTTGTTTCCTCATGGCAATTGTGCCGAACAGCAAACCGGCTGCAAGCAGGCCCCAGTGTCAGGCACGCCTGAAATCACCACTGAGCAGCTCGATAACATGGCGTTCTACCAACTGGCATCGGCCGCGCCTGCGCCGCGCCATCAGGACCAGCCTTTGGTACAGCGCGGCGCAATCCTTTTCCAGCAGGCGCAATGCGCAGCCTGCCACCGCCCCCAGATAAAGACAGGGGATTTCCCCAGATTGGCGGCGCTGAGTCAACAGACCATCGCCCCTTATACCGATTTGCTTCTGCACGACATGGGGCCAGAACTCGCGGATCACCGCCCGGATTTCGCGGCAAGCGGCAGTGAATGGCGCACGCCTCCCCTGTGGGGCATAGGCCTGGCTAAGCTGGTGGAGAAAAACGCGGGATTCCTGCACGACGTCCGCGCGCGCACCATTCTGGAAGCCATTCTCTGGCATGGCGGGGAAGCCGAGGAAGCAAAGGAGATGGTACGCGCCATGACGCCAGAAGAACGTCATGCCTTGCTGAGTTTCATCGAATCGCTGTAAACGGGCCCGCCCTGCTCGCCTTCAAAACTACTGATCTGCCTTGCAACTGTCTATAGCACACCGCATTGCCCGCATGACGGCATGAGTAGAAAAGCCCTATAATGTTTGCTTTATACATTTTCCCACCACATCATGATTGCCATCCTTGAAGCCAAGCACGCGGGTTTGCTCTCGCGTCAATATTGGTCCCGCAATATCATTTCAGGGCTGATCGTCGGCGTGGTGGCGCTACCGCTGGCCATGGCCTTTGCCATCGCCTCGGGCGCAAAGCCGGAACAAGGTTTATATACCGCGATCGTGGCTGGCACGCTCGCCTCCCTGTTTGGCGGCAGCCGCGTGCAAATTACCGGGCCGACCGGCGCATTCATCGTCATCCTGTCCGGCATCACCGCAAAGTATGGTATCGCGGGCCTGCAGATCGCCACACTGATGGCTGGTGTCATGCTGCTGGTCATGGGACTCACCCGCATGGGCAGCGTTATCCGCTATATCCCCGAGCCTGTCATCATCGGTTTCACCAGCGGCATTGCAGTGATTATCTTTGTCGGGCAATGGCAGGATTTTTTCGGACTCTCCCCGCAAGCCTCGCATCATTTTCATGAAAAACTGTTGCACTTGCTTGAGGCATTGCCGCATCTGCAATGGCAGACTGCATTACTTGGCATATTCACGCTGGCAGTGTTGATTTTCTCCAACCGCCGCTGGAAGAGAGTTCCTGGCCCACTGGTAGCGATTATCGCCGCAACACTGGTACAGTCCGTCTTCCACTTCAAGGAAGTCGCGACCATAGGTAGCGCATTTGGTGGCATTCCGCAGTCCTTGCCGCATTTTTCTCTGCCATCAGGCATCAGCCCTGCAACCATGATCGAATTGATTGGCCCGGCTTTCACCATTGCGCTGCTGGGGGCGATTGAATCATTGCTATCGGCCGTGGTGGCCGACAACCTGTCCGGCACACGCCATCAATCCAACCAGGAACTGATCGGCCAGGGCATTGCCAATATCGCCGCTCCCCTGTTCGGCGGATTCGCTGCCACTGGCGCGCTGGCCCGCACCGCCACCAATATCCGCAACGGAGCCAACAGCCCGCTTTCGGGCATCGTGCATGCGGCCACCCTGGTGCTGATCGTCATCCTGCTGGCGCCATTGGCGGTGAATATCCCGCTGGCGGCACTGGCAGCCATCCTGTTCGTGGTGGCCTATAACATGAGCGAGGCCACGCGTTTCCTGCATATGGTCAAGACCGCTCCACGCGCGGATGTTGCCGTGTTGCTGATCACGTTCCTTCTCACCGTGTTCAGCGATCTGGTGATTGCCGTCAATATCGGCGTCATGCTCGCCACGCTGCTGTTCATGAAGCGCATGGCCGACACGGTGAGCGTGACGCAACTGAGCGACGAGGACTTGCAACAGGAATACGGACAGCGCGAATGGCGCCTGCCATCCAGCATGCTGGTCTATCGCCTGGAAGGGCCGTTCTTCTTCGGCGCTGCCGAGCACCTGCAGCACCGCCTGCAAACCATACGCGAGGATACCGACACCATTGTGCTGAGGATGTCGCGCGTACCGATCATGGACGCCACCGGCATGCAGGCATTATGGAACCTGCTGGACACTTGCAGACAGCACCAGATCCGGCTGGTCATCACCGAAGCCAGACCCAATATCCTGGAAAAACTGCGCCGCGCAGGACTCACCAGCCAGATCGGCGAACCTAATGTGCTGCCGCACCTGCACTTACTATGGCCGGAAGCTCACTTTCCGGCCCATCGCCATTGAACAGGCTTTTACGCACAAACCTTTCCACATGGCTCACTTGAATACGCAGCCAATTGGCTGCCATGCGCGGCATCCAACCCTGTGCGCAACGAAAATTGGCATTTCTTCCACTTTCTTTGTTAGTATACGTCCCACGCTAGGGGTCCTGAAGAGCCGAATCTTCGGGTGAGAAATACCCTTGAACCTGACCTGGATAATGCCAGCGTAGGAAAGCGCAAAGCCACTCAAGGTCCATCCAGAGATTCTTTGTCCGTTCCCGCGCATGCTTGTCCCTAACGCGAGTGGAACCAAACAATGCCTGCTTTCCCTTTTCGTCAAAAACTCAGCGTGCTGGCCGTTGCCTGCGCTTTTGCGCCTGTTGCCCTGGCCCAGAGCGATGATGACAGCGATACCGCCTCCGCAGCGCCAAACGCATTGCCGGAAGTCGTCATCACCTCCGAATCTGCCCATGGCGTTGCCCGCAGCGCCAGCGTTGGCGGCTTCTCCGAAACACCGCTGTTGGAAACGCCAGCCTCGATCAATGTCATCACGCAGGAGCAGATGCAGGACCGCAGCGTGCGCTCGGCCACCGATGCCGTGAAGTGGGATGCTAGTGTGCAAAACTCCTACAATGCCGTTGGTCTGGCAGATTGGTTTGCGATTCGCGGATTCGTATTGGATCAGGGTGCCAACTATCGCAAGGACGGATTGGTGATTCTGGCGCAAGCCATGGTGCCGATGGAAAACAAGGAGCGCATCGAAATACTCAAAGGCCTGGCAGGCCTGCAATCAGGCATCGCTGCTGCAGGCGGCATGCTCAACTATGTGACCAAGCGCCCCACCGATACGCCGCTGCACACAGCAACCTTTGAGGTTCGCGAGCGCGGTACGGTATATAGCGCGGTAGATATTGGCGGACGCACTGAAAACGGTATCTTCGGTTATCGCATCAATGCTGCGGCGGAAGACATCAAATCCTATATTGATGGCTCAACAGGCCATCGTAACTTCATTTCAGGTGCGTTTGATTTCCACTTGAGTCCCCGTGCGCTCTTGCAGCTTGATCTGGATTATCAGCACAAATCGCAACTGACCGTGCCAGGCTTCCAGCTGCTTGGGCCGGAGCAGCGCATTCCGACAGGCATTCGTGCCAAGCAGATGCTCAATGATCAATCCTGGAGCAGCCCTGTCGTCGATGACAGCCACAATATCGGCGTGAAGTTCAACTACACGCTGAACGACCACTGGCGTACCACCTTGCAGGCCAACCAATCAGTGCTACATCGCGATGATGCCGTGGCTTTACCTTCGGGTTGCTGGAATTTTAATGATTTAGCCAATGCTCCAGCCTATTGTCCAACCAATGCAACGGTTGGATATGGCAGTAGTGGACAGTATGCCCTCTACGACCTGCGTCGTAAAAATGACAAGCGCTCCATCACCACCACCCAAGCACTGCTACAAGGCGATGCCATCACAGGCACGGTAAAGCACGATCTCACCGTTGGCCTTTCCACGCTGCGTCGTCGCGATCACTTTGCCGACTATGCGTTCCAGTATGTTGGCGATAGCAATATCTACAATCCTGTCTATTACGACAATTACTCAACAGCAGCCGTCAATCCCGTTCACTTGCGCCGTAAAGATGAAGAACGTGCGATTTTTGTGCAAGATGTCATGGCACTGAATGATCAGCTCAAGCTGCACGCGGGTGTACGTTATGTAGCACTCAAGCGCGATCAGTTCAATTCATCAGGGGTCACCACACGCAGTACCGATAACAACTTTATCTTGCCGAGTGCTGCACTGGTCTACAACCTCCAACCCACGGTGGCACTCTATGGCTCTTATGCAGAGGGTCTGGAGCCTGGGGGTGAGGCACCTACCGGCACTACGAATGCCGAGATCATCATGGACCCCAGCAAGTCTAGACAAATGGAGCTTGGCGTGAAAGCCGAGCCAACCAAGGATATCAACCTGTCGGCAGCCATCTTCCAGATCAAGCGCAATAATGAATATGTAGATGAACATCCGGGCGGCACATCAACCTATGTGGTCAACGGCACACAAGTCAACCGCGGCCTGGAATTCGCAGCCCAGGGGCGTGTCACGCGCGACTGGATGCTGGGCGCCAGCTTGACCGCGTTGCGGGCCAGGGCCGAAGGTACGGGCGACCCACGCATCGAAGGCAAGCAGGCAGGCAACGTACCAAGATTCAAATCCGCGGTGTATAGCGAATATGCATGGCCGGGCATCCCCGCCCTTAAGCTGAATGCAACATGGATTTACTCCGGCAGCAAATACTTCTCCCCAAGCAACGAGATCGCAAGCTTGAACAGAAAGGTGGACGGCTATCACGTGCTGAACCTGGGCGCGCGCTATATGGCCGAATTCGGCAGCACGGTCACGACCTTCCGCTTCGGCGTGGACAATGTGTTCAACAAATTTTATTGGGGCGATTCATCAAGCGCATTAGGCGGCTACCTGATCCCGGGCGCGCCACGCGTATTCCGCGTGTCGGCGCAGATTGATTTTTAACAGGCTGTTTTCACAGACTTTTCAAGGATACGCCGCCCCAGCATTTCTCTTTCTCACACACCTGTCATGCCGGACTGATCTGGCATCTTGTTGCATTCCCGCAAACGTCACGAGTTCCCGGCTCAAGGCCGGGATAACAAACAGTTGGGGAATTGGGGGTATGCCCCCTCAAAGCCAAGGGCCAGCGCAGCAATGCCAAGTCGCTGTTGCAGTTGGGTTCCCCGTCTGGCTGCGCCGAGTAGCGCAGCTTTTCATGGATTCAGGACTGGCGTCTGTTCGAGCGCAGCGAGTTCAGCCAGTCCCCATGAAAAGCGAGCAACGCAGGGTGCCCGGAGCTTAGCTCCGGGTCGCAGACAATCGGGGTCGCCTTTGCTTTGGTTACTTTCATTTGGCGAAGCAAATGAAAGTGACTCGCTGACAAGCGAAAAGCGGCCTGACAAGACTTAACCACCATGGAAGATATCCAAACCAAACCAGCCGTTGCAGGATGCATACGGTGAAATCACCGCGCAAAAGTATCTGCTTCATCAGCGGGCAAATGCAAACCCAGATAATCGACGGTCTGCATCACACGCTGTTGCAGACTGCCGTCAACGAGCAAATACGCAACCCCCGCATCATGCAACTTGCAGAGCAAGCGGGCATGCACCTGCTGGCGCACCTCATCGGATTCGCGCTGCAAACCGTCCGCGACCCAAGGCATGGTCGGCGCGGTGACAATGGTAGCGGCATAGTCGTGTTGTGCGGCCAGCGCCGTCAACGCACTGTCGGCCTGTCCGAAATAATGTTCGCTATAAACTGCCGTAATCAGCGGCGACGTGTCGCAGAACAGCAGGCGGTTGGCGTGCAATGCACTTTCCGCCTCGCGCGCGCGTTGCGTGGCGGCAATCAGGTATTGCTCGTCGGCATGCGGCGTACGTTGGTGCGTCTCGACAAATTCCCGCAGGTATTCCGGCACCCAGGCCGTGCGGTAATGCGCGGCAAGCGCGGCAGACAGCGCGGATTTTCCGGTGGATTCCGCGCCAAGGATGGCGATGTGCAGGATAGGATCACTCACGCCACCGCCTCCCCTGCCGTCAGCGATCGCTTCCAGGCGCGCAGGCCAAGCACAGCCAACAGCGCGAACAGGCCATAGAGCAAAGCAGTCAGGTACAGATGCTTGTGTAGGTAGAGGCCGATGTAAAGCCCATCAATCAGTATCCACATATGCCAGTTTTCCAGCACCTTGCGCCCCAATAGGCATTGCGCCACCAGGCTGCCCGCCGTCAGAAAGGCATCGGTATGCACGACATCGCTATCTGTGAAGGTGTGCAGGATGATGGCAATGACCACATAGGCCGCCAGCCAAGCGCTGACTGCCAAGCGCCATCCCTTGCGGGATAGGCGCGTGACGGCAACGCCCTGATGGTCGCGCCCGCCGAATAGCCATTGGTAAAGTCCCCAAAGCGATACGGCGATGAAGACAAACTGCAGCGCCATGTCGCCATAGATCTTGGCGTCGTAAAAGACAACGGCATATAACCCGGCAGAAATAATCGAAAATAGCCACGCCCACGGCGACTGCCGGATATTAAGCAACACCATCGCGATGGCGAGCGAGAAGGAAAGGATTTCCAGCAACGAGGTATGCAGGAAACCGAACAATAACAAGGGATCGTTCATGTAATGCCGTGATGCGGGATGTGGATTGAGCGCTGCTGTTCAGGGTTGCGGTACACAGAGCATCTTCTTCGCCCATTGTCCCTGATTGCTTGCGCATCGCGAAGCGTTACCTTCATGTACTGCCTTTAAACTGGTTTTACATCACCCGCACTGTTCCACAGGCTCCAAATCCTGCAGCTCTTCATCCGTGAACAGCCGCGAGCGGATGAGGAAATGCTTACCGGTCGCCTGCTCCAGCGAAAACATGCCACCGTGGCCGGGAATCGCATCTAGCGTGAGATGGGTGTGCTGCCAATACTCGAACTGGGTTTTATTCATATAGAACGGCACGCCGTGCACCACGCCGACCTTGACATCGGATGTGCCCAACAGGAATTCGCCTTCCTTCAGGCACATGGGCGCACTGCCCTCGCAACAGCCACCTGATTGGTGGAACATCAGGTTGCCGTGCCTGGCCCTCAATTCATCAATCAATGCGGCGGCAGCTGGCGTCGCCTCGATTCGGCTCGTACTCATTATCATTCCTCCTCACACTAATACATTCCCTAAAAACAACAACGCCTGGATTTGACTTTGCAAACCCAGGCGCAGGACTAAGCCGACGAGATATTAAGGCTTAAAAGAAACCCAGCGCGTCAGGGCTATAGCTGACAAGCAGGTTCTTGGTCTGCTGGTAGTGATCCAGCATCATGCGATGGTTTTCGCGGCCAATGCCGGACTGCTTGTAGCCACCGAATGCCGCATGCGCAGGATAAAGGTGGTAGCAGTTGGTCCAGACACGTCCAGCCTGAATGCCGCGGCCCACGCGGTAGGCTCGGCTGCCGTCGCGGGACCAGACACCTGCACCCAGGCCGTACATGGTGTCATTGGCAATTTCCAGCGCTTCCTTCTCGTCCTTGAAGGTCGTCACGGCCAATACCGGACCAAAAATCTCTTCCTGGAAGATACGCATCTTGTTATGGCCCTTGAACACGGTAGGCTCGATGTAATAACCATCGCTCAGCTCTCCGGACAGCTTGGTCTGCTTGCCGCCGGTCAGCAGTTGCGCGCCCTCTTCCTGACCCAGCTTGATATAGGACATGATGATCTCGACCTGCTCGCTGGAAGCCTGCGCGCCTATCATGGTAGTGGAGTCCAGCGGACTGCCCTGCTTGATGGCCTGCACGCGTTTCAAGGCGCGCTCCATGAATTTCTCGTAGATAGATTCCTGGATCAGGGCGCGGCTCGGACAGGTACATACCTCTCCCTGGTTCAGCGCAAACAGCGCAAAGCCTTCCAGCGCCTTGTCGAAGAAGGCATCGTCCTTGTCCATCACATCCTCAAAGAAGATATTGGGCGACTTGCCGCCCAGCTCCAGCGTGACGGGAATCAGGCTCTGGCTGGCATATTGCATGATCAGGCGGCCAACGGAAGTAGAGCCGGTAAAGGCGATCTTGGCAATGCGCGGGCTGGTAGCCAACGCCTTGCCTGCCTCGACGCCGTGACCGTTCACGACATTCAGCACACCAGGCGGCAATAAGTGACCCACCAGCTCAAGCACCACCAGGATAGAAGCTGGCGTCTGCTCGGCAGGCTTCATGACGATACAGTTACCTGCGGCCAGTGCAGGTGCCAGTTTCCAGGCAGCCATCAGGATAGGGAAATTCCATGGAATGATCTGGCCGACGACGCCCAGCGGCTCGTGGAAATGGTAGGCCACGGTATTTTGATCAATCTCGCTGATGCCGCCTTCTTGCGCACGGATGCAGCCTGCGAAATAACGGAAATGGTCAATCGCCAGCGGAATATCCGCCGCCATGGTTTCGCGGATAGGCTTGCCGTTGTCTATGGTTTCGGCAGTTGCAATGGCCTCCAGATTGGCTTCCATCGCATCAGCAATCTTGAGCAGGATATTGGCACGTTCGGCGCCGGAAGTCTTGCCCCAGGCATCCTTTGCGGCATGCGCAGCATCCAGCGCCAGGTTGATATCCTTCTCGTTGGAGCGTGGCACCTGGCAGAATACCTTGCCTGTGACCGGGCTGATATTATCGAAATACTGCCCATCGACCGGCGCAACCCACTTCCCGCCTATGTAGTTTTCATACTTGCTTTTATACGGAACCTTAATACCAAGACTTTTCAAACTATCAAGACTCATTACTACACTCCTCCAAGCGTTATTGACGATCGTATAGAACCGACATGACTGGATATCGGGAAGATTTATACTCCATATCCGATACTTTGTATAAATATACTCCCTAGTCTAGTTTTTGTCTGTAATGACCCAGCGGAATTTGCACACTCAAGCCGCTAATTGTTGATAAACCTTGCTAGTGCTTTCATCCCCAGCGCTTGATATCGGGTTCTTGCGTCATGCTTACTCCATCTTCTGAAGCCACTTTAGCATGTGCAGATTTTTAATGGAGCATTACACGGTTGCGCAAGCTGTTGGTCGCCGTTGCGCCGATTCAATCGGGGTCATTATGCGAAGGGGATTTCTTGACCCGTAAAAATAGGAATTTTCCGACTCGGTAATTAAAGATACTCCAGCAAACAGAGTGACTTACCCCTCCAACCGCCTAGCTTCTGATTTTTGTGGCACCAGCGTGGCACGAGAGGATAAAAACAAAAAAGGGTTGCAGATGAAAATCTGTAACCCTTTGATTTTATTGGTCGGGACGGTGTGATTCGAACACACGACCCCTTGCACCCCATGCAAGTACGCTACCAGGCTGCGCTACGCCCCGAACCTATGCTTCCGGCAGGGCCGAAAGCGAGAACGGCATTATATCGAAAATACGGGATCGAGCACAACCAGATATAGCGTTTTCTCAGTGCCGAGTCAGTAAATTCAACACTTCGCGCAGTTCTGAACGCAATAATGCAACATCAACATTCGGAACAGTAGATTGTGAGGATGGCGTAGCGGTCATCTGCTCTTCGGCAACCGCTGCCACTTCCGTGTCATGGCGCAGTCCATTATTGCCATTTTCATCCAGCCGGTTGCGGGCACCGCTGATGGTAAAGCCTTGCTCATATAACAATTCACGGATACGCCTGATCAGCAGCACTTCATGGTGCTGGTAATACCTGCGGTTCCCACGGCGCTTGACTGGCTTGAGCTGGGTGAATTCCTGTTCCCAATAACGCAACACATGAGGCTTGACCCCGCACAGCTCGCTGACTTCCCCGATGGTGAAGTAGCGCTTGGCGGGGATAGGCGGAAGCTGGACCTTAGGCGCTTGCTCCGGCATAAGCCTCCTCTACCTTGCTCTTGAGCTTCTGGCTGGCATGGAATGTCACCACCCGGCGAGCGGTGATGGGAATTTCTTCACCGGTTTTGGGGTTGCGCCCGGGACGCTCGGACTTTTGACGCAATTCAAAGTTGCCAAAACCGGAGAGCTTGACGCTTTCACCAGCTTCCAGTGCTGTACGGATTTCCTCGAAGAATGCTTCTACCATATCTTTGGCTTCGCGCTTGTTCAGGCCTACCTGCTCAAACAGCAAATCTGCCAAATCAGCTTTTGTTAATGTCATGCAAAACCTTTCCCTACTACTTATTCTAATTTCTTAACGCTGCACCATGTTGCTGAACCAGCAAATCCAGCAATCCGGCCATCACTGCATCGGCTTCCGCATCAGTCAAAGTCTTTTGAGTATCTTGCATAAGCACAAGAAATGCAAGGCTTTTTTTCCCTTCGGCGATTCCTTTGCCTTGGTAAACATCGAACAATGCAATGTCGCTGATCAATGCATTTTTGCTGGATTTCATGGTATCCAACAAAGCCTGCGCAGTGGTGTTTTCATCCACCACAACGGCGATATCGCGGCGGACCGGTGGGAATTTCCCGACCTGTGCATAGGTTGTCACCCTGGATTGCAGCAATGGCTCCACATCCAGTTCGAATAGCACGGCACCGCGCGGCAATTGGTAATGCTGCTGCCATTTGGGATGCAGCTTGCCTATCCAGCCAATCGGCTGACCGGCGATCATCACTTGTGCTGTTTGACCGGGATGCAGCGCTGGGTGTTGAGCGGCTGCGTAATGCGCACGCCCAGCGGTCAAACGATCAATTTCTGCCTTTACGTCGAAGAAATCCACTTCGCGCGCGGCAGCAGCCCACTGCTCAGGCTCTGCATCGCCATAGACCAAGCCAGAAACACGGGCGACTTCGCTATAAGCCCCATCGACAGCAAAATAGGCTGAACCAATTTCAAACAAGCGTACACGATCCTGCTTGCGGTTAAGGTTGTATATCAATGTCTCCATGAGCCCCCCCCACAGCATAGTGCGCATGACGCTCAGGTTGCTGGCGATCGGGTTTTTCAGGGCGATCGGGTTGGCGTTGCCGATGAAGTCACGCTCCCAACCTTCATCCACAAAGCTGTAGCTGACGATTTCCTGATAGCCGCAGGAGGCCAAGGTATCACGCAGCCAGTTGCGGCTCAGAGTGGCTTCCGGCGAGGGCAGCATAGACTGCTCGTCATGCGGGGCCAGCGCAGGAATATTATCGTATCCATGCAGACGGGCCACTTCCTCGATCAAATCTTCTTCAATCTCGATATCGAAGCGATAGCTGGGCGGAGTTACCTCAAAACCACCATCAAAAGCCACAAAACCAAAATTCAGGCGCTGCAATAATATGCTCACTGTTGCAGCATCCAGGGGAATTCCGAGAACAGAGTTCAAACGATCCAGCCGCAACCGCACAGGCTTGCGCTCAGGCAGAGGATGCAATACTTCTGTCACCGAACCAGCCTGACCACCGCAGATTTCCAGCACCAGCTGGCTGGCACGTTCCAGGGCCTGCAGGGTATTGCCGAAATCGACACCTCGCTCGAAGCGATAGGAGGAATCTGTGGAGAAGTTCAGGCGGCGGGCCTTGCCGACAATCACGGCAGGCGCGAAAAATGCGCTCTCAAGGAAAATATTAGTAGTGTCATCGCCGACTGCGCTACCCTCACCGCCCATGATGCCAGCCAGAGCCAGAGGGCCGCTATCATCCGCGATTACCAGCATATCCTGATGCAAAGTGATATCGGTATTGTTGAGCAACCGCAATGCTTCCCCATCGCGGGCATAACGCACCTCGATATCGCCACGCAGCTTGTCAGCATCAAACGCATGCAGCGGCTGGCCCAGCTCCAGCAGGACATAATTGGTGATATCGACGATCGCGCTGATGCTGCGGATACCGCTGCGCTCCAGCCTGCGTACCATCCATTCCGGCGTAGCTGCTTTGGCGTTCACCCCATGAATGAGACGGCCGGCATAACGGGGACAGGCTGCTGGCTCATTCACCTTAACTGCCTGCTGTTGGCTCGCTTCTATTGCCACTGACTCAATAATCGGCAGGGTCAACGGTGCGCCGGTTAATGCAGTGACATCGCGCGCAATCCCGGCAATGCTTAGGCAATCGGTGCGATTGGGAGTGAGCTTGAGCGTGAGCAGCTTGTCATCAAGGTCAAACAGTTCGCGGATATCCTGGCCGACCTGCGCATCGACAGCCAGCTCCAGGATACCGTCACTTTCCGCTGCCAAACCCAGCTCCTTGGCAGAGCACATCATGCCAGAGGATTCGACACCACGTACCTTGGCCTGCTTGATCTTGAAGCCAGGCAGCTCCGCGCCCACCAGGGCGCAGGGCGCTTTCAATCCGGCACGGGCATTGGGCGCGCCGCAGACGATTTGCAACGGTTCACCGCTGCCGACATTGACCTTGCACACTTGCAGGCGGTCGGCATCCGGGTGCTTTTCAGCGCTGATGATTTCCGCGACCACCACCTTGGTGAAATCGGGCGCTACCGGCTCCAGCTCTTCCACCTCCAGCCCGGCCATGGTCAAAGTGTGGCTCAGTGCCTGACTATCCATGTCAGGATTTACGAATTGGCGTAGCCAGTGTTCAGAAAATTGCATAGTATTGATCTGTCCAGAAGTAAGGGCTAGGCGAATTGCTTGAGGAAGCGCAAATCGTTTTCGAAGAACAGGCGCAGGTCGTTAACGCCATAACGCAGCATGGTCAGGCGCTCCACCCCCAGCCCGAAGGCGAAGCCGCGGTATTTTTCGCTATCGATACCGACATGGCGGAATACCTCGGGGTGTACCATGCCGCAGCCGCCGATCTCCAGCCAGCCACCGTTCCAGCTCATGTCCATTTCTGCGGAAGGTTCGGTGAATGGGAAGAAGGACGGGCGGAAACGTACCTGCAAGTCATCGCGCTCAAAAAAGCGCTGCAGGAAATCCTGCACCACGCCCTTGAGGTTGGCGAAGCTGATGTGCTCGTCCACCCACAAGCCTTCCACCTGGTGGAACATGGGGGAATGTGTGGCATCGGAATCGACGCGATATACGCGGCCCGGCGCAATGATCTTGAGCGGCGGCGTCTTGTCCTGCATATAGTGCACTTGCACCGGCGAGGTGTGGGTACGCAGCACGTGCTTGTCATCGACATAGAACGTATCGTGCATGGCACGTGCCGGATGGTCCTCAGGAATGTTGAGGGCAGTGAAATTGTAGAAATCAGACTCGATTTCCGGGCCTTCCGCCACTTCGAAGCCAATCGAGCGGAACAACTCTTCCACACGCTTCAAGGTGAGCGATACCGGATGTAATCCGCCAGTGCCAGCGCTACGCGCAGGCAAGGTGACATCTATCGTTTCGCTCGCAAGCTGACGATCCTGCTCTGCTTGCAGAATGGCATCACGCCTTTCCTTCAACGCGGCCTCGACCTGTTGCTTGACGACATTGATGGCCGCTCCAGCGGCAGGGCGCTCTTCTGCGGATAATTTACCCAGGCTTTTCAGCGCGTCGGTCAAGCTGCCGCTCTTGCCAAGATAACGCGCCTTGGCCTGCTCCAAGTCGGCGATGTTGGCACAGGCTGCGAAATCCTGCTGTGCCTCGCTGATGATGTGATCTAGATTTTGCATATTATGGTGTTGTCCTCACGGATGCTTTCATAAACGACCACTATGTTTAATGCCATATGTCATCGACGGACATGGCCGCTTGTGGAAAAACCCGGAAAAAAAAGGAGGCACGAGGCCTCCTTTTCTTATTGCTGTTGCTTAAGCAGCGGCGAGACCGGATTTAGCAAGTTCGGCAAACTTGGCAAATGCCTGCTTGTCGAACACAGCCAGATCGGCCAACACCTTGCGGTCAACTTCAACCGCAGACTTCTTCAGACCGTTGATGAAACGGCTGTAGGTCAAACCATATTCGCGAGCACCAGCATTGATACGTGCAATCCACAGTGCGCGGAATTGACGCTTTCTTTGGCGACGGTCACGGTATGCATATTGACCAGCCTTCATCACCGCCTGTTTGGCGATGCGATAGACGTTCTTGCGACGACCACGATAACCCTTGGCGGCGTTCAGAACCTTCTTGTGACGCGCGCGGGCGATAACACCACGTTTTACTCTTGGCATCTCTTATTCCCCTTACTGAGTAGGCATCATCGCACGGATGCGGTTGATGTCGGTTGCGGAAACAATAGTGGTGCCACGCAGGTTACGCTTCTGCTTGGTCGTCTTCTTGGTCAGGATATGACGCAGGTGAGAGTGGGTACGCTTCACCTTGCCATTACCCAAGAACTTGAAGCGCTTCTTGGCGCTGCTCTTGGTTTTCATCTTTGGCATTTTGTTCTCCTAATAAAGGGATATTGAATAAAGAGCGATCGGGCATGCCTTGAGGCCACGTCGCCACTTCTCTTGCTACTTTACCTACTACTACTCGCAAATCCTGGCACCCGCAGGCATCAGGGTTTTACTTTCTTCTGCGGTGACAATACCATCACCATCTGGCGGCCTTCCATTTTCGGGAACTGTTCCACCACTGCAACTTCTACCAGGTCAGCCTCAACACGCTTTAATAGCGCCAGCCCAAGCTCCTGATGGGTAATTTCGCGACCACGGAAGCGCAAGGTTACCTTGGCCTTGTCGCCCTCTTGCAGGAAGCGGATCAGGTTACGCAGCTTGACCTGGTAATCACCTTCATCCGTGCCGGGGCGGAACTTGACTTCCTTGACCTGCACCTGCTTCTGCTTGAGTCGCGCTTCATGCTGGCGCTTGCTTTCGGCATATTTGTATTTGCCGTAATCCATCAAGCGGCATACAGGCGGACTCGCCTGCGGCGCGATCTCGACCAAGTCGGTATCAGCCTCTTCAGCCTTGGCAAATGCTTCATTCAGACTCACGATGCCTAACGGCTCGTTATCCACCCCAACCAAACGAATCTGAGACGCAGTAATATCGCCATTGATCCGCAATTCCTTTTCCTGAGCTATCGCAAAATCTCCCGTATGTAATATTTAAAAGGTCAATAAAGAAGCCGCGCTACTCGCGAGAGGCTTGTCAGACCTTGTTGTCAATGTCGCTTTTCAGTCGCTCAATGAACGCACTGACTGGCATGGAACCAAGATCTTCGCCCTTGCGGGTACGCACGGCCACTTGACCAGTTTGCATTTCACGCTCACCTGCAATCAGAAGGTAAGGCATTTTCTGCAAGCTATGTTCGCGGATTTTATAGGTTATTTTCTCATTTCTCAAGTCCGACTCGACGCGGAAACCATTTTTCCTGAGTTCCGCCACGACGGAATCCACATATTCCGCCTGGCTATCGCTGATATTCAGCACCATAGCCTGCACCGGCGCCAGCCATGCCGGCATTGCTCCTGCATGGTTTTCAATCAGAATGCCAAGGAAGCGCTCCATGGAGCCAACAATCGCGCGGTGCAACATCACGGGATGCTTACGGCTGTTGTCCTCATCCACATATTCCGCGCCCAGGCGCTCCGGCAGGTTGAAATCCAGCTGGATGGTGCCGCACTGCCACAGGCGGCCCAAGCTATCCTTGAGCGTGAACTCGATCTTGGGGCCGTAGAATGCGCCTTCGCCAGGTTGCAGCTCGAATTCGAGGTTATTCTGGCGCAATGCAATTGCCAATGCTTCTTCCGCCTTATCCCAGGCCTCATCCGTTCCCACACGCTTTTCCGGACGGGTGGAGAGCTTGACCAGAACTTCATGGAAACCAAAATCTTTATAAGCCCTGTAAAGCATGACAATGAAGTCCGCCACCTCATCCTTGACCTGGGTCTCGGTACAGAAAATATGCGCATCATCCTGGGTAAAGCCGCGCACGCGCATCAGGCCGTGCAGGGCGCCCGATGGTTCGTTGCGGTGACAGGAGCCGAATTCGGCCAGGCGCAGCGGCAGGTCGCGATAGCTATGCAGGGTGCTGTTGAATATCTGGATGTGTCCAGGGCAATTCATCGGCTTGACCGCATAATCGCGGTTTTCCGAAGCAGTAGTGAACATATTGTCATGGTAGTTCTGCCAGTGGCCCGACTTTTCCCACATGACCCGATCCATGATAGTCGGAGTGCGTACTTCCTGGTAGCCGAACTCGCGAAACATGCTGCGCATGTATTGCTCGACCTCTTGCCAGATCACCCAGCCACGCGGATGCCAGAACACCATGCCCGGCGCCTCGTCCTGCATGTGGAAGAAATCCAGCTGACGGCCCAATTTGCGATGATCGCGCTTCTCCGCTTCTTCCAGCATGTGTAGATAGGCATCCAAATCATCCTTCTTCGCCCAGGCCGTGCCGTAAATGCGCTGCAGCATCTCGTTGTTGGAGTCACCACGCCAATAAGCGCCTGCCACCTTCATGAGCTTGAAAGCTTTGAGCTTACCAGTGGAAGGCACATGGGTACCACGGCACAAGTCGGTGAAGTCGTCCTGGGTATAGAGTGAAATTTCCTGATCAGCAGGGATCGAGCCGATGATCTCCGCCTTGTATTGCTCGCCGATAGATTTGAAATAATCCACAGCTTCGTCACGTTTCATGACGGTACGCACGACAGGAATATCACGCTTGACCAATTCCTGCATACGCGCTTCGATCGCCTGCAAGTCCTCGGGCGTGAACGGACGTTTGTAGGAAAAATCGTAGTAAAAGCCGTTGTCGATTACAGGTCCAATGGTGACCTGGGCTTCCGGGAACAATTGCTTGACCGCCTGTGCCAACAAGTGGGCGGTAGAATGGCGGATAATTTCCAGGCCTTCGGCATCGCGGTCAGTGATAATCGCCAAGTCCGCATCATTCGTGATCTGGTAAGAGGTATCCACGGCCTTACCATTGACCTTGCCACCCAAGGCGGCACGCCCCAAACCGGCACCGATGTTCATCGCAACCTCTGCGACCGTCACAGGCTCATCAAACTTGCGTTCAGAGCCATCTGGCAAACGAATAACTGGCATATATTCCTACCCAATAAACAGCAAAAGCCGTTTAACGGCTTTTACTTGCGCAATCAATTTAGCTGGCGATTATCGCATAGACGCGACCAGCACCACAACACGGCTAATATTTACCGCTTGTAAGGCGAAGCCAACGGCTCACCGATAAAAACCCCTTGCACCGGCCAGGCCACACTCTTCCAATAAGCCTCAATGGCTGAAGCGCCCAACAGATAATGTTTGAGTAATACGGCCGGATTAGGAAACTTCTGCCAATGGTTGCAAGGCTCGGATACCGTACCATAACTAGCTGTCGCCCCGGCCTCCAGCCAGCGCAGGCTGCTCATCTGTCCCCTCCCCAGCAAATCTCCACCAGCTGAAGTCAAGTGATCCGCCAGCGCGCCGGGGAAGAATTGCAAAGTATCAAGATCAGGCACTGTGACCAGTCCTGTCTGATAAATCATGATGTCCTTCACGTCACGGATACTGTCCACCTTGAGATTCTTGATTTCAAGATAACGTGGCGCCACCCTACCCGAGGGCGGAAAGAATACCGCGCGGCTGCTACGGTTCTTGTCCGATGTCGTCAGGTAATACGCCGTGGCTGCCGGCGCACTATAATCGCTAGAAAATCCACGATCAATCAATATCTTGGCTTCTTCAAATGACTGCACCGGTAACAACATGGACAACCGATATCCCATATCGTCAAATGGCTTGAGGGAACGGGAATTGAAATAGCGGCTGGGATTCTTGGCTGCAGCACAAGTATTGGCGCACTGCTCCGGGTCAAACCCCATGGTCATGGCTGCAGTGATGGAATTGCATTCTACGGCATAAGGCGCAGTCCACATCATGACGATGACCTGGTGTCGCGGCTGCAGTTGCGCATCAATCTCTTGCTTGAGTTGGCTGAAATATTGCGCGCTCACCTTCCTTGGGCTGCCTGGGATACTAACCCTGACCAGATTATCTTCCGGAATATTACGTACCTTAAGGTAATACTCGCCCGCCTGAACGCTCTCCGGCTGATCGATATTCACTATCACCGCCACATTCTCAGGTTGCAGATTGTAGCCATCCTTGTTAGGTGTACGGAGGGAAATCGCCTCACCCGCCAGTGCAGAGATACTCAGGATCAGCAAACCGAGCATCAATAATAAAAATCGCACGTCAGCCTTTTCCTATGTTTAACAATATCAATAAAACGGGAGCCAAAACTCCCGTGCATATTAACATTGGCTCAAGACACGACACCATCGCAATCCGCAGCGTTATGTCGCCTGCGCTAAGTTTTGCTGCCAACGCCAGCTATCCACGCACATTTGCTCAATCCCACGTGTTGCTTTCCAGTTCAGCGCCTGCTCTGCATACGCTGGATCGGTATAACTGGCTGCAACATCGCCCGGCCTACGAGCCACTAGTTGGTACGCCACCTTGTGCCCACTCGCCTGCTCAAACGCCTTGACCATCTGCAACACGCTATATCCCTGGCCAGTACCTAGATTGCATGTCAGCACACCCTTGGATTGCTCCAGCTTTTCCAGCGCCCGCAGATGCCCAATGACCAAATCCACCACATGAATATAATCACGCACCCCGGTGCCATCGACCGTGGGGTAATCACTGCCAAACACCGAGAGAAACTCGCGCTGCCCCTGTGCCACCTGGGTGATATAAGGCATGAGGTTATTCGGGATGCCGTTGGGATTCTCGCCGATCAGGCCACTCTCGTGCGCCCCGACAGGGTTGAAATAGCGCAGGATAGCAATCCGCCAGCTCGGGTCAGAGGCTGACAAGTCGCGCAGGACATCCTCCACCATGAGCTTGCTTGCCCCATAAGGGTTGGTTGCAGACAAAGGAAAGCCCTCGCGAATAGGCACACTGGCAGGATCGCCATACACCGTTGCAGAAGAGCTGAATACAAACTGTTTGGCGTTGAAATCCTGCATCACACGCAACAAAGTCACGCTGCCGGCCACATTATTGTCGTAATACCACAAGGGATGTGCGACCGACTCCCCCACCGCCTTCAAGCCTGCAAAGTGCATCACGGCCTCAAAAGCATGCTTGGTAAACAAATCGCGTAGCAAAGCTTCATCCCGCACATCTCCCTCAACTAACACCGGCGCCTTGCCTGCAATCTGCTTGATACGATCAATAATGTGAGCCTGACTATTGCTGAAATTATCCAGCACTACCACCTCATACCCGGCATTAATTAACTCCACACATGCGTGAGAGCCTATATAGCCTGTGCCACCTGTTACTAAAATCATTTAACCATTGCACTCCGTGCACATTAATAGATACCGAACATAACATAAATATATGAGGATTTATTGGCTAGCATATAGCACCATCCTTTAGAATCATGGATAGTCAAATTGTAGTCAGTTCAATCATCCTCTAATTTATGCAGATAAAAAATACCATTTTGGTCACCGGCGGCGCAGGTTTTATCGGTGGTAATTTCGTATTAGACTGGATCAAGGCAGGGCTTGGCACAGTTATTAACCTCGACAAACTAACCTATGCTGGCAATCTGGAAAACCTCAAGGATATCGAAGGTAACCCCAACCACATCTTCGTGCATGGCGATATCGGTGATCGTGTACTGCTCGCAAAACTTCTTGTAGTCCACAAACCGCGCGCCATCATCAACTTTGCAGCCGAAAGCCATGTGGACCGCTCTATTCATGGCCCTGAAGACTTCATCCAGACCAATGTGGTCGGCACATTCCATTTACTGGAAGAAGTACGCGCTTACTGGAATGCTCTGGTAGCGGCTAACCCGACAGAGAAGGAAAACCCGCAATTCCGCTTCCTGCATGTTTCCACCGATGAAGTGTATGGCACTCTGGGCCCTACCGATCCAGCATTCACCGAAACAACGCCTTATGCGCCGAACAGCCCATATTCAGCCTCCAAGGCAGCGTCTGACCATCTGGTCCGGGCCTATCATCACACTTATGGTTTGCCAGTGCTCACCACAAATTGCTCCAACAACTACGGCCCTTACCACTTCCCAGAAAAGCTGATTCCGCTGTGCCTACTCAACGCTTTGGCTGGCAAACCCCTGCCTATCTACGGTGATGGCCAGCAGATTCGAGACTGGCTATTCGTCAAAGACCATTGCAGTGCGATCCGTCGAGTTCTTGAAGCTGGCAAGCTTGGTGAAAGTTACAATGTGGGCGGATGGAATGAAAAAGCCAACTTGGATGTCGTACAAGCGCTTTGCAGCATCCTTGATGAACTCAAGCCTAAAGCTGACGGCACTAGCTACAAAAAACAACTCACTTTCGTCAAAGATCGGCCGGGCCATGACCGCCGTTATGCCATCGATGCCACAAAACTGGAACACGAACTCGGTTGGAAACCAGCAGAAACTTTCGATACTGGCATCCGCAAGACTGTCGAGTGGTACCTGCAGAATCAAGCTTGGGTCAACAACGTCACCAGCGGAGAATATCGCAACTGGGTGAGCAAACAATACAGCGGGAGCGCCGCATGAGAAAAGGCATTATCCTGGCTGGAGGCTCCGGCACACGGCTATACCCAGTCACCCAGGCAGTGTCCAAACAACTCCTGCCAGTTTACGACAAGCCCATGATTTACTACCCTCTGTCCACACTTCTGCTGGCAGGAGTACGCGACATCCTGCTGATCTCCACCCCCCAGGACACACCACGCTTTAAGCAACTCCTTGATGATGGCAGTCAATGGGGCATTAACATCACCTATGCCGTGCAGCCTTCCCCTGATGGCCTGGCGCAAGCGTTTATTATCGGCAAGGATTTTATCGGTAACAATCCAAGTGTACTGGTGCTTGGAGATAATATTTTCTACGGTCACGACCTGGCGCATGATCTAGCCCATGCCGATCAACGCCAAGAAGGTGCCACCGTCTTTGCTTACCCCGTGCACGATCCAGAGCGCTATGGCGTGGTGGAATTTAACGACGCAGGCCAAGCAATCAGCCTGGAAGAAAAACCTAAAGAACCCAAGTCACGCTATGCCGTGACCGGTATTTATTTCTACGACAACAAGGTGGCCGACATTGCTGCTGAGCTCAAGCCCTCTCCTCGTGGCGAGCTCGAAATCACCGATATCAACAAAACTTATCTGGCAAAAGGCGAGTTGAATGTAGAGCTGATGGGCCGTGGCCATGCGTGGCTGGATACCGGCACCCATGAATCTCTGCTCGAAGCCTCCCTCTTCATCGAAACCATAGAAAAACGACAAGGTCTCAAAATTGCCTGCCCAGAGGAAATCGCTTACCGCAAAGGTTACATCAGTGCTGCGGATGTCGAAACTATTGCCCAGCCCTACCTGAAAAATGGCTATGGTCAGTACCTGATCCGCATGCTGAAAGAAAAGGTGTTTTAATGAATGCAGTTCCAACTAATATTCCCGACGTCATCGCCTTTGAACCCAAAGTATTCGGCGACGCACGCGGCGTCTTCTTCGAAAGCTTCAACCAGAAAGTCTTTGAAGACGCCGTTGGCAAACATTACGACTTCGTGCAGGACAATCACTCCCAATCATCCAAAGGCGTATTAAGAGGCTTGCACTACCAGATTGAGCAAGCTCAAGGCAAACTGGTGCGTGTGGTTGCAGGCGAGGTGTTTGATGTCGCCGTGGACATCCGCCGCTCCTCCCCTACGTTTGGTCAATGGGTAGGCCAGTATCTTTCCGACGAAAACAAAAAACAAATATGGGTGCCTCCGGGCTTCGCTCATGGATTCCTGGTGCTCTCCGATACGGCTGAGCTCCTCTACAAAACCACAGATTTCTATGCCCCAGCACACGAACGCTGCCTGAGCTGGAACGATAGCACCACCAATATTCAATGGCCTGACATTGGTACCGCACCATTACTCTCCGCCAAGGATCAACAAGGCCTTAGCATTCATCAAGCTGAGTTATTTGCATAATGGCAAAATTCAAGAAAATCCTGCTCACCGGCATCAACGGCCAGGTGGGCCACGCACTCTATCCCACACTGCACAGCCTAGGAGAAGTAGTTGCGCTGGGCCGTCAACAACTCGACCTATCCAGGCCAGATCACATACGTGAAGTAATACAGCACTACAAACCCGACCTCATCATCAATACAGCCGCCTACACGGCTGTTGATAAAGCAGAATCAGAGCCTGAATTAGCCTATGCTATCAATAGCATTGCCCCTGGCATCTTCGCAGAAGAAGCAGCCAAGCTAAACGCACTCCTAGTGCATTACTCAACGGATTATGTCTTCGATGGCACCAAGGCTACGCCTTACGTGGAAACCGACGAAACCAACCCGCTCAGCGTCTATGGCACCAGCAAGCTTGCAGGTGAAAAAGCCATTCAGGCGGCTGACACTCCCCACCTTATTTTTAGAACGAGCTGGGTTTACGGTGCTTATGGCAAAAACTTTCTGCGCACCATATTGCGCTTAGCCTCCGAAAGGCCAGAGCTCAAGATAGTCAACGATCAATACGGCGCGCCTACCACCAGTACCGCACTCGCCGAGACCACCATCGCCGCACTACAAAGTTGGAAGCAACAATTCAGCGGTACCTATCACATAAGCAACAGTGGCTGTACCAGCTGGCACAGCTTTGCACAAGCCATTGTTACACACGCCCACAAGACTCCCGGCCTCGTCCTGCTTTCGCCTATAGAACACATTATTGGTATCAGCACCGCAGAATACCCCACACCTGCGTACCGCCCGAGAAACTCGCTGCTCAGCAATCACAAACTGGCAAAGGCGTTTAATATTGAAATGAAAAGTTGGCAAGATGAATTGGCCGAAACCTTCAATCAGTTAGAAATACAATTATAGACATGAAGAAAATTGCGCTCGTTGTGCTTTACTTTGGCAAATTACCTAATTACTTCGATCTATGGCTATGGTCATGTCGCCACAACCCCACGGTAGATTTTCTGTTATTCACCGATGACAGCACTGCCCATAACTACCCACCAAATGTTAAAGTCAGCTATACGAGCTTTGAGCAGACCAAAGCCCGCATCCAGTCCCACTTTGATTTTCCTTTGACACTTACCTCAGCTTACAAGCTATGTGATTACAAACCAGCTTATGGTTTAGTCTTTCAGGAAGAACTCATTACCTACGACTTCTGGGGGCATTGCGATATCGACCTGATATGGGGAGACATCCGCCAGTTCATTACTGAGGATATCCTGCAACAGTATGACCGTATCTTGCCCAGAGGCCACTTCTCGCTCTACCGCAACAATCCAGATATATCGCGGCGGTTTCTCACTCAGGATCCCGAGCTACCGTCATACCGTGAGGTGTTCAGCGATGCCAAACCATTTTGCTTTGACGAATGGCCAATCCTTTCCACCCTATGGAAAAAAAGACACTGGGCCATGTACGTCAATGATGCAATCATTGCCGACATCAAAGCATCCAAGCACCAGTTCATCGTTAATTCAGACCAGCACAATACCACTAGGGCTCAACTCTTTGTTTGGACTGTTCATGACAAAAACGGGAAGCTTTATCGGTACTGGATAGACAACGACCAAGTTGCGCGCAATGAGTTTATGTACATACATCTTCAAAAAAGGCGTATGGTCACCCCGCCATCCCTAGGCTTCGGCCCCCGCTCACTGTTCATCATCCCGAACGAGTTCGTGATTGATGCTCAACAGGACATCACCATTGGCCTGATCAAGCAATACAAGAGAAGCAAATTGATTTACCGAGATTACTGGACGAGGAAATTAAAAAACCTCAATGTTAGGATTATCAAGTGGATAGGCGGGCACCACCACACATAACACCGCGAGCACCTAGGCGTTTGCCATATGGAGCACTCGCTCTGCAAGCCACGGCAAGATAGATGAAAGGAAGCCCCTGTTTCTTGTATCGCTTAATATCCAATAATGTATCGACTATTAGCTTTTAACACCCATTTCATGCTCACGGCTACCATAACGCATATGAAAATGATCAGCGCTGCCACCAGTGGCGCAGTCCATAAGGGTAAAGTAAGATCAAACGCCAACTTCAGGTGCTTAACGGCAAGATCAGGTAAGGGTGTAAGAAGAATGTTGCAAAGCTCGTATCTGCTACTAAGGATAGCCAACCTATATCCTTGCCCTCCAGCCTAAATAGAAAAACCATGAAGAAAAGACTCATAAAAATCTTCTGAAAAATAATCAAGTCTACGCCCGAGAACTCGAACGCGGGAGAATGGTAATTTCCAGTACGCCCATCCAGAGCCTGTAGCAAAGCAAATATGAGCACCAGCAGTATCAGCCATAATTCCTTGCCTTGTAATAAGGCAAAAAGCTTCTCCCTATGCAAAGAACTCATAATGCCGATGAGATAAACTGGAGTGAAATAGACTAAGGCTTGAACAGGAGAAAAGTACTCTAAGTAATTATGCACCGGCCGCTGCAAAAATACGGAAATTAGTAAGAAGACTGCCACTATCCAAAACTGCGACTTAAGGGAAAGGCCGATAAATTTGAAATGCAGCGGCGACAACAGGAAGGTCAGAATAATAAAAGGTATATACCAGAACACCGTGAGGAAATGCCCAGTCCATAGTAGCAATAAATATTTTCCTATGAACTCCGTCACACCCAATTCATGCCCCTCTAATACTGTCCCATTGTGGATGAAGATAATGATGGCCAAGGGAGAAATGATCAGGTATGGAATCAATACATTTTTGAACTTTCCAGAGAGAAACTTACTGTACTTGAACCGTTTGTAGAATACATGATGGAATAAGAAGCCCGAAATGAATACGAACAACGCGGTACCACCTAGTATGAGGTTGCGGATGGTCGCCCACAAGATTGCCTTCAAGTCTAGGTGTGCGCTGGAAGCAGCGACAATGCTGAAACCAAGTTCAGCCTCAACGTTTGCCACATGGGGCGTAGGTGGACCCATAATTGATCCAGAGAGGTGCCCAACTACGATAAACATAATGGCAACAGCCCGAAAATAACTAAATGAATTCAAGTACATTTTTATCATCAATTCTCTCCCCGAACTGGTTGATCAATCATGCTCCAATCTTGTGTATTTCATTATTATGTGGGAGCCATGCTAGCTAGTTACGGCCATAGCTATCGTCAAAACGCACGATATCATCCTCTCCCAGATAAGCTCCAGACTGCACTTCTATCATCTCCAGGGGCAGCTTGCCCGGATTACTCAAGCGATGGGTCACGCCCAATGGAATATAAGTGGATTGATTTTCAGAGACGAGAAACACCTCATCTCCACGGGTAACCTCGGCAGTACCTGTCACCACGATCCAGTGCTCGGCACGATGATGATGCATTTGCAGCGACAAAGTCGCACCTGGATTGACGACAATGCGCTTTACCTGAAAACGCTCGCCCATATCGATACTGTCATACCATCCCCATGGTCGATGCACCTTCCGGTGTGACTGTGCCTCACCCCTAGCCTGTAACTTGAGCAACTCAACCACTCGTTTGACATCCTGAGTCTTATTTTTATCAATCACCAGCACGGCATCCGGGGTTTCTATCACAGCTAAGTTTTGTAGTCCTACACATGCCAGCAATCTGCTGGTCGACAGAGCCAATACATCTTGACACCCTTCAATGATTACATCTCCACGCGTGGCGTTGCCGGTATCATCCTGTGGCAACACTTTCCAGAATGAGTCCCAGGCACCCACATCCGACCAGCCGGCCTGCAATGGCACCACCACACCTGAAGGTAAGTTGCCCTCTCCATTAGCTACGTGTTCCATCACAGCATAATCTATAGAATCGCTGGGACAATTGGCAAACTGCTGCTTGCCGAGGCGAATGAAATCGCCATCCAACTGATGTACCTCCCAGGATGAACGCGCGGCCTGGAGGATATCAGGACGGCACTGAGCTATGGCTTGCAACCACACGGATGCCTTTACCATGAACAAGCCACTGTTCCAGAGAAACTCACCACTCTCAACATAAGCATTGGCCGTCTGTAAATCTGGCTTTTCAACAAACTGGGCAATCTTGAGAGATACTTGGCTGGAAGTAATCGCATCGCCCACCTTGATATAGCCATAGCCTGTTTCAGGATTATCGGGAACAATCCCGAAAGTCACAATAGCACCCTGAGTTGCGTGCACTGCCCCCTCATTCACTACCTCCTGAAAGGCTTGAGTATCAATGATCACATGGTCAGCAGGCATCACCAGCAATACGGGATCTGCCCCGTCGCGCGCAGCCTCAAGTGCGGCGATAGTCAACGCGGGTGCAGTGTTCCGCCCCACGGGCTCAAGCACTATCTTCCCCAGCTTGCCCAATTGGCGAAGTTGCTCGGCAATGACAAAGCGATACTCTTCATTGCAGACCACAATCGGATTGCTGGAAGCATGTGTCTGTCCATCCATACGACGCAGAGTAGCCTGCAACAGTGAATCTCCGTCCACCAGGGACAAGAGTTGCTTGGGATATTTCTCTCTGGAAAGTGGCCACAATCGGGTGCCAGAACCACCGCATAGAATTACTGGTACGATCTCGGTAGACATTCGGCCCTCTCTGTTCAAATCAAAAGTTAATTGGAAATTAGTGATTAATCGCTGCCAAACAAGTCCCGCGTAAAGACCTTGTCACTGACGTCCTCGAGTTCCTCAACTAGACGATTAGACACAATGACATCGGCCAGTTGCTTAAACTCTTCCAGATCATTCACCACTCTGGATTTAAAGAACTCGGCTTCATGTAACACCGGCTCATACACAATGACTTCAATGCCTTTGGCTTTGATACGCTTCATCACTCCTTGAATACTAGAGGCGCGGAAATTATCTGACCCTGCCTTCATAATCAAGCGATATATCCCAACAACATCAGGCTTCCTCTTCGTCACACATTCAGCAATGAAATCTTTCCTGGTACTGTTGGACTGCACGATTGCATTGATCAGGTTTTGCGGAACATTGCTGTAATTTGCCAAAAGCTGCTTGGTATCTTTGGGTAGACAATAGCCACCATAGCCAAATGAAGGATTGTTGTAATGCGAGCCTATCCGCGGATCCAGCCCAACCCCCTGGATAATCTGCTTACTATCAAGCCCATGGCTGGCAGCATAAGTATCCAGTTCGTTGAAATAGGCCACACGCATTGCAAGATAAGTATTAGCAAATAGCTTGATAGCCTCAGCTTCTGAACTATTTGTCAGAAGAATAGGCACATTTTCCTTGATCGCTCCCGCCTGCAATAGCTTGGCAAATATTTCCGCACGCTCTGACAACTCACCCACCACAATACGCGAGGGATAGAGGTTGTCATACAGTGCCTTGCCTTCGCGCAGGAACTCAGGAGAGAACAGCAGATTATGACAACCCAGCTTCTGCTTCAGCGATTCGGTATAGCCAACAGGGATGGTCGACTTGATCACCATAGTAGCATTGGGCGCAAGCACCATGACATCCTTGACCACTGCCTCGACCGAGCCAGTATTGAAGTAGCTGGTTTCAGGGTCATAGTCCGTGGGAGTAGCGATCACGACATAATCCGCATCTCGGTAGGCATCGGCCTTGTCCAGGGTGGCACGAAAATTCAATGTTTTGTTCTGCAGGTAGCTCTCGATTTCCGGGTCAGCAATCGGCGAAACACGGCGATTAAGCATATCCACCTTCTCTGGCAGAATGTCCAGCGCCACGACCTCATGTTTCTGGGCCAAGAGCACTCCTATCGACAAGCCTACATATCCAGTACCTGCAATTGCAATTTTCACAATACACATCCCTTTCAAATTATTTTATGCTTGGGGCCCATAACCAGCCTTTCATGCATCACAGCATGAACCATCAATTCATTTCAAGAAATAATCTTTTGTATACTGATGAACTTCTGTCGTCCCCAGCAATTCGTCCACACTCCACCATGCCAGTTCACCATGTTGATCATCGTGCGACTGTAGATTGATATCCCCGTCCAAATGCAAGCGATGACCAAGGACAATATAGTGGGTCGAGACACCAATATCGCCCGCAAAACAATCACCGTAGAAATGTTGGTAGACCCCCTGAAACTCCGGCGTCACCTTAGCCTCGGTCAACAAAGTGCCCAGCGATAACTCCTTGTCCAGTATCCTGACCATGGCATCGACAATCTTTTCGCCCTTGAAAATCCTGCCGCCGGGAACAAACCAGCAACCCTGCGCAGGACGATTATTTCTCTTGCCAAGAAGAATCTTGCCATGCTGCTCAACGATAAAATCCACAGAGACCAGTGGCATGGTATCCACCAGAGAAAGAAACTGCTCTCGTGCAAAATGCTGCTTTTTCATAGGGATCGACTCTAGTTTTTATTACCAAGTAACAAGGACTTGGCTGCCAGCACAATGAACAGAGTATTGGTCACAAAATAACGACGCCATAACCTCCTAGGCTCCGAACAGAGGCGATGTAGCCATTCCAGTCCTCTCTGCTGCATCCACAGCGGCGCACGAGTGATCGTACCGGCGTGGTAGTCAAACGCCGCCCCGACCCCAATCATGACAGCATTGATGCGGCCACGGTGTTCAGTCATCCAGCGCTCTTGCTTTGGGCAGCCAAGGCTTACCCAAACAGTGCCTGCGCCAGAGACATTTATACGCTGGACGATATCAGCATCTTCTTCTTCAGATAGAGGCCGAAAAGGCGGCGAATACGCACCTGCCACCTTAAGGGCAGGGAAGGTAGCTTTCAACTTGATCTGCAAGATATCCAAAGTGGATTGCATGCCGCCGAATAGAAAAATGGACTCTCCAGTTGCTTGGGCATGGGCGCAGTATTTCCACATTAGATCGGGCCCATTGATACGCTCCTGTACAATTTGGCCCTTGCGACGCATCATCCACGCAACTGGAGCACCATCAGGCGTTGCCATATCGGCCTGATTGATAATAGCGGCAAAGGCAGGCTCCTGAGTAGCAGACACAACGGAATGCACATTGCAGATGCACACGTAAGCACTCTGGTGCTGCTGTGCCCATTGCGAAATACGAGAAACAGCCTGATCCCAAGCAAGCACGTCTATATTCGCATCCAAGATTTGAATTATTTCCCGCTCAATGCTCATTGATACACTCCAGATGTTTCGGCAATTGCTTCTTTATAAATGGTGACAAGCTGGTTATAGTTGCGCTCTATAGTGAACTCACGCTCATACAATAATCTGGCACTTTTGCCCATTGCTGCCATGGCATCGCGATTATCAACTGCCCAACGCAATTTCGCAGCGAGATCTTCTGCATCTCCTGGATCAAACAACAACCCTGTGACCCCATCCTCCACCAATTCTGCCAAAGCTCCAATCCGGCTCGCAATGACGGGCAGGCCGCAAGCAAATGCTTCAACCAGTGTGCGCGGAAAATTCTCGTACCAGATACTGGGTAACACCAAAGCTAAAGCTGAGCTCATCTTTTGCCTAACCTGCTCGGTACTTAGGGCTCCAAGAGCAATGACATTTTGTCGTCCCTCTATCAGGGATTGCTCTGGTCCAGTCCCTGCCACATTGACACTGACCTCTGCCGGCATCGATGCCATCGCCGAAACCAGCGTGCTGACCCCTTTTTCTTTCGACAGCCTACCTACAAACAAGAAACCCTGTCGCAGCACTGAGGGCGGTGCATCGAAATCCACAAAATTGGGTTTGATGACTATCTTAGAAGCGGGCAAACCTCCTTGAATAAACTTGTTCCTGCAAAAATCATTGAGCGCAATATAACGAGTGATTTTATTACGCCATGTCCCCATCCCCCTGTGCAATGTCACCATCGCCCCCAATACAGCACTCTGCACCATGGACTCACGATAACACTTACGCATCACACCTCGCCAAGGTACATGCCCCAGACAATCCTCGCACACGTCTCCATCCCGTAGAAACATAGCCTGTGGGCACATGAGACGAAAATTATGCAACGTCTGCACCACGGGAATACCGCTCTCCGCAGCCCGCCAATAGATTGATGGGGAGATCAGAGGGAAAGTATTGTGGACATGAATGACATCTGGATGAAACCTGCGGATCACCTCAGCGATATCTGACGATGATGTTGAAGACCACAATGTCTGCTTCACTAAACGCGCATTGCCCAAGAGAGCAATATTATCATTGTGTCTCGTATACACTTCCACATCATGCCCAAATTTCCTGAGCATCTGGCATTCAGACTCAACAACGGTGTCTTCACCACCCTTGTGCTGATATGCATTATGAACAACCAGCACCTTTTCTTTCATAGCACTTTTCTGAATGGCAGCGCTTCCAAACTCGCAATCGCTCCATCGGCAAAATTCTTTGCCATATTCTCAACAGTAAACAATTCTGCACTTTTGCGACACCCAGCTACAAGGGCCGACAAACGCGGCGTATCTTGCAATAAAGCAGAAACTGCCTCTACATAGGCATCTTCCCCAGACTTAACCATCAGGCCATTGCCATCATGCTCAAGATAGGCAACCTCAGGACTATGCAAGCCACAATCAGTAGTCACAATAGGAACAGCGCAGACAAAAGAATCTAAAATACCCAGCCCGACCAGCCCGGGATTCAGCATGACATTGGCAAGCGCCAGCACTGCCACCTTATCTCTGCCTTTACGTACCCCGAGGTAATGAGCCCATTCATGCTGCTGGCAAAACTCTTCCACAAGGGGCTTTTCCGGGCCTGCCCCAACAATGATCAACTCAAAATCAGTAACCTTTTCTCGGATACGTTTAGCCGCACTGAGTAACAAAGGAATCATTTTCTCACGGTAAAGAGAGCCGACATATATCCCGACCTTCCCTCCTTGCAGCCCCAGCGATGATCGAAGAACACCTAGCTCCTCAGCAGTCAGACTCTGGTATAAAAAACCAAGCTCAGTGGTATCGACTGCATTATTCAAAATAGTGACACGTTCGCAGGGGAAACCCGTCTTTTCGATCAAAGGCAAACTCATGGCCGTATAGCCGAACCACCAATCAGCTTGCTTTGCCACTAATCGCTTGAAACGCTCCCTCCAACTGCTAGGGTTACCCTGCAAATTAGCCCCATGGCCCCAGAGCGCTACTCTTGCCTTACGATAAAAATACTGAGCATACAAATTGAACACCAACTTATTCTCTGCAGTGACAACAATCACATCCGCGACTCTCATCTGTTTCCAGAAAGGCTGCCAACATATGCGCCCTCCCAGAAAATATCGAGTATCCAGCCTTTCAGCCCAAGCAAGATCACCAGAGTCCTGTTTCTCCCTTTCCTCGAACGTTGGATCGCCATATGCTAGGCTAAAACGATAGCCACGCTGCTCGAGTTCCTTCTTGACTGCTTCAAAGAATGGAATTCGATAATGCGTTAGTCTACGCTGCACAACCAGTATGTTCTTTTGCATGCTCTAAAAGCGGTATAGATTATTTTTTACTGAATAGCTGGCCGAGAATGCCTGCGCACCAAAATCGCGCATAAGGCCACAAGAAATATATGGGCCAAAACAGGCCGCCATGACGGGATGTCAATGTCAGCCATGATTTTACCGGCAAACCCTTGCGGCTCAACATTTTCTTCCATCTCACCAGCAGGGGTAAGGTCGTGTCGCTATAGGTGCCCTGAGCAGAATTATTTGAGCAATATCCATGCCACCCTGGCGCAGAGATGACCTTGAATCCAGCCTCTCGCGCCCTCATGGCATAATCGATATCACCCATGCCATGAGCAAATATAGGGTCTATACCGCCAATTGTCTCCACAATTGCGCTAGGAACAAGCACGAAATTACCATTCATTGCATCGCACTCAGTCTCGACTGTATGTCCGATGAGGCGACGGAAATTGAAAATCTTGTACCTATGGGGAGCATACAACCCCCCATAGGTACATGCTTTGGTTTTCTGATCTATTGTAGAACCGACCACGATAATGGGATTAGCGCTAGCCGCAACCTGATAGCTTGCTAGCAGTCTCTGCAAAGCATCAGGCACAACATGGGTATCATCGTTGATCCATAGATAAAAATCCGGCCTGTACTTGCGGGCCAAAGCTTGTGCCTGGGCCATACCTCTAGCCCAAAATAAGTCGCCACTAGTACGGAACACCTCCACCCAGGCAAACTTTGCACTCACTGCATCAGCAGTACCATCATTGCTAGCATCGTCTACCAGCACAGCTTGAATTTCCACCTTAGCCTGTCTAGCGGCTACGCACAGTGCATCCAAACAACTAATCGTCGACTCACGCCGATTAAAGCAAGTCAACAAAGCACATATTTTTATTTTTTCACTCATCCTACACACTTTTCTGAGCAGCTACTCTGAGCTCGAAAGAAGCAAGCAGCTACCTATCAATTACTATTGTGTTTCCAATCTAATACGCACTGGCATTGCTGAAAGCGAGACATTCAATATATTCGTTTTTGGAATAGTAATAGGTGCGACACTCAAGTCTGCCGACTGCATTCCAACAGCAAAGAATCCCGTCGGCAGCGTCAGTTTATATCCCCCCGGCCTATCAGACCATGCAAAAATATAACTTTGCCCATTCTGCACAGCCTCACATGCATAGGTGCTAGCTGCAAGATTAGTACATTCTGCGACCTTTGTACCCATTAACCAAGATTGCATTTGAACCATAATATTAAATAGAGGCATGGGACCTCCTTGAGGATTAACCATACCTGAATTAATATTATCCCAAGCGTAATAATATAACCGCTGAATATTTGACGCTGCAGAAATAATAAAATGTTGAGCGGCCAAAGCAGTAACCTCGGAAATAGTAGCCTTCTCACCAGCCATTGTTTGAGGGCCTTCCAGTTTTAAAAATACTCCATCCTCAGTATTCCAAAGCGGTAAATGACTTACACCGTTATTTTCCATCACCTGCCGTACCTGATGTATATGAGAGAACATTTCTTTGGCAGAACTAGCGTAAAAATGATACGTGATACCGTCTACATAAGAAACGCCCCCAGCCTTAAGATACATATCTAATCTATCAGCACCATTAGTAAACCCAGGAGTCAGAACCAAAGCGTCGGGATCTATCTCCTTAATAATTTTGTATGCTGAACTCGCCAAAGCAACCATATCCTTTACACTGCCCGTGAAAAATGCATGGGCTCCACGATCTCTAGGAATATCAGAGAACTTAGGCTCGTTCCATATTTCATAAGCTTTTATGCGACCTTTATATCGAGTAACAACACGTCGTACATACTCCTCCCAATGAGCAAGCCTAACCGGTTCAGCCGAACACCCAAAACCATACGGACATACTTCATATGGCCTAGCAGATGCCCACTGAGGAGTGGATCCTAATGTATATAAAATCTCCGCCCCATTCGCTTGAGCTTTCGCCACATATGCGTCAAGCCTATCAAAATTCCATACACCAGCTTTAGGAGCAATATCGGCCCATCTGGTAGTAGAATCCCAGAGGCGTAGGCTTCCAATCTTAACGTTTGATGACGGCCACTGAGTAGGGACATAAGCTTGCGTCTCATTACTTCTCAACACAATACGATGCATGTGAGCTCCAAAAAACACAGGCTCCAGCCCCTCATTTTTAATTACAGTTGAAGATGTCCCATCATCAGGCACTTTTGTTGTTTTGTTATTTTTATTAGCATCTTGACTCTGAGAGCTAGTAACAGAAGTGCTAGAAGTAGGCTTTGAATTAGATATTGGAGAAGGCTTCGTCTGAGCAGGAGCAGAGAAAGTCGCCCCACTAACAGCCCCAATCAACATAGTTAACAGAAAAAAACTTACTATTACACTTAATGTGGTTTTCACTCTCAACCTCACTCTCTTATATATCTGTAAACATATAGAGCTGTATCAGCTTTTTTTCTTACTACATCAGATCTACCCAAATCACTATTTTTTCTAGTTGCCAAATAAGCAAAAGCCACACCAAAGATAAAACTCTGGAGAAAATCAACTCCATAGGGAACATAATACGCAGTCTGCATTAGCACCAGGACCAACAGCACCTCAGCAACAGGATTATCTCCTTCAGACTGAGCTAGTTTATACAATCCTCTAATAACATAGAATATTATTATTAGCAGTGCACCCAGTCCCAATAGACCTGTATTGAAAAGTGTCTGCACATACATATTATGTGCTTGATAATCAATTTTTCTTACCTTCCCCAATCCTCCGACATCTCGAGACATATCAGCACCAAAGCTTTGCCCAATCAAAATTGATTTAGGTCCAGCACCTGCCCATTTCTTGATAATTTCTTTCCAACTTGACATTCGCTCAGCTGTTGTATCTTTACCTGCAAGTGCACGCTGAGCAGAACTACCTATTTGATTAGCCACTCCCGATAACTTATCACTAAAAACCATAGGTAACGCAGTCATGACAGCAATAGATACAATCAGCAGAATTTGAATTGGGCGACTTGAGCGTGCCGATCTACCAATCGCAAAGCTACATAAAACACCAACAATACCAGCCAACCAGACTGACCTATGCTGCAATGTCACCACAGCACCAAACAACATTGGAGTCCAAAAGCGCAACCATTGAATCAATTTATAAAAGAACAACCCCACCACTAGCATCTCAACAAGCAATAACGCCTCCATAGAGCGTACAACCCGAATTGCTCCATCAACATTATACGCCCCTCCAGGAGGCAAAAGTGCTGTGATAGGAGTGTAATAAACGGTCCATCTATATATACAGAGAATCACCAGAAAAATTGCGACCACACCTAATAGACGCAGCAATTTCTTAATGCGCACGTCATCCATTGGAAAACTCATTGCATACAATCCAGCAGCCAAAAAATAGTAATAATTTCTTGCCTGGACCCCTGCCTGCGTGCCAAAACTAGCTAAACCAAGCACCATACTAATCACCAAAACCACAGCAAATACAGTCCACGCCCAGTGCCGCTTGGGATAATCATCCGCTAGCAAGAAACGCAACCCTGCAATGGCACCAATAATTAGCAGAACAAAATCTGTATAATATATTTGCAAGCCCAACTGAATATATCCCACTTGCATCATAATGGCTTGAACCAACCAAATGCCAATAATCAGTGTAGCCCCAAACATAAAATGTCTATAGGATGCCAGTAAAATTACCGGCAATAAAATGGCAAGTATGATGACCAAAAGAAACGGAATTATTGTAAATAAATATGACATCATCTTGACTTTCGCTTGAAGTAAGAAATAGACTTACTCAATGAATATATTTGACAACCTTAGCTGGATTTCCAGCTACAATTGATCGTGCAGGCACATCTCTAGTCACAACAGCTCCTGCCGCAACAACCGCACCGTATCCAATAGTGACGCCTTTTAGAATAATGGCCCTCATCCCTATAAAAACATCGTCCCCTATCTCTACAGCCTTAGTTGAGATTTCTTGATCATTACTATTATGCCTTCTATTTAGAGGCTTAATTGCATGAAAATCAGTATCAACAATCATCACATCTGCACCGATTAAACATCTTTGACCGATTTTTACAGATGTAGCTGCACAAATTGTTCCACCGCTAACCCCTGTATCATTGCCAATAGATATTTTTGCACTAGATCGCAAAGTACGTATTATTACAGGGTGAGCTACCCCCAACGCGGTAAAAGCTGAGTTCAAACAAAGCACAACATTATCGCCGATGCTAATTTCAGAACGTGGATATAACTTCACAATAGGACGACCTATCAACTTTACAGCTTGCTCTCTTTTAACTCCAATTACATCCAAATAGACCAGACTGAGATACTGACTTATCTTAGACAACACTTTTTCATAAATTGTAAATATATATCTAAGCAACAGTTTCACGATGTAGCATTTCTTTTTTGTACTGATCCAAATAAGCATCAACAACTCGATGGACAGAAAAGCGTTCGGCCATAGATTTTCTAGATGCCTCGCTAAGTTCTTGCAATCTCTCAGCACTCCCTAACAAATTTTCAAGTACTACAGCAATAGCATCTGCATTAGTAACATCCACAAGAACCCCATCATTTCCAACAACCCAAGGAACGGCACCACTATTCTCGCCAGCTACAACCGGCAACCCTATAGCCATGGCCTCTGCAATAACGGCCCCGAATGACTCCTCAAGAGAGCAATGCAACAAAACATCTGCATCCGTCATCTCATCCAGTATCCTCTGATGTGAAACACTACCATGAAAACGAATCCGCCCCTGAAACCCTTGAGAGCACCACCACTTCGATGCTGACTCTCGTTCACCATGATCATGTCCAAAGACATGCAACTCCACCAATGGCATCAAGGCACTCAACTTAGCAAAGGCATGCAATGCGGTAACAGAGTTCTTGTGAGCATCCCAGCCATTAGCAACCATAAGAATTTTCTTAACCGAAGCTAAATTGCTCTTTTTACTCCGTTCAAAAATTTGACTACTTAGTGGATTAGGAATTACATCAACAACAACCTTACAAAATGACTGAATTTCACCCACCATATAGGGCGACACTGTGGTAACACATTTTGCCCGGCTAAAAACATATCTAGCCATCCCAGCACGTAACCATCGATATAAAGAGTACTTTAATCCACTATTTTTATAAAACTTAGCAATTCTAATCGGCGAGTCATGACTGGTCACCACATGCGGCAAACCCGTATTTATTGCTGCCCATGCATATTCATAAGCCCAATGGGCATGAATAACATCAGGGCTTACAGATGTAATAGCTTTTTGCAAGCCTTGACGTTCAAATGCGAATAAATCAACCACCCTTCCTAAGCGTCTACCATTCGGCATCCATGCTTTTGGTCTAGCTGGAATATAATAAATTTTAAGCTGACCAATACCAGCCTCAATTGCTCGGCTATTGAGCAGTGACATATCAGCCGAGGTGGTGAATACTGAAACTCGGTAGCCTCTACTCAAAAGCTCACCAATAAGTGTAGCCATCAGAGGAGCCCCCGCATGCCCTTCGGGTAAAGAGTTAATTTCCCCTTTTAAATACTGGACTATATCTCTCGTAGCCACTGGGCCAACGATTCCAATATGAAGTGGTTTCTGCAATCTATTTAGCCTATCTTGATAAGTTAAAACTAAAGATCTTTTTCATGACAGGCATTCGATCCTGTAAAAACTGAACAGAATCCAACTTACCCAAAGCGCTCCTCAATATGATAAATGCAATCATTGAAGCCCCCCCTCCTGTTAGAGCCTGTACAGCCAAACGGATTACAGGTGACTGAATATCAGAAGATACGTGCATAACCCCGTAAACCATCATGCCAACAAATACACCAAGCAATAGAATACTAGCTGTAGCAACAATCAGGTCATGAGCTTTGCACTGCAATACTCTATGCATAAGGAAAAGATAAGCAGTCATCCGTAACCACTCAGTAAATACAATAGCAATGGCTATAGCAACCAATCCGAAATGACTTGCCAGAAACACTGAAATCAACAAAATAACTAAAGCAGTTAGCTGGAACCTCAGTTTTATTTTGAGCTCCCCGAGGGAATCCAGTGTTACACCGGCAATATGAGAAACAATAAGCGGCCCCACAGATAGACCTAATACTTGCAAGACAGGGATGCTATCTAACCATCTATCCCCAAGTAACACCAATACAATGTCAGGAGCAGCAATTGAGAGACCCGCTCCAACAGCAAAGGCATACCCTCCAATAAATATCAATCCTACTTCAAAGCTAACTACATGCTTCAATGACTGACTGCCAATTGACGAGAGTACTGGAAACAATGCCTTTGTAAAAATATTGGTTGGTTGTTGTACAGGTAAATTTGCCAGCAAGAAAGCTCGGTTATATAAACCAGCAGCAGTATCGCCAAGCGTTTTACCAATAATAATTGAATCAAAATTAAAAGAAAGAAACTCAACAAACCCTATTAGAGAATATCGCCCCCCAAAAGACAGAAAATGATTTCTCGCAGAGGATGAATGTCTCAAGGTGAGTGAGTGCCGTGTAACTGTATATGCTAGTAATGCTGTCAAGAATAGTTGTGCTATAGATGCACCAACAAGTGCCCATACACCATATCCTGCTACGGCCATTCCAATACCAACAATCCCATATCCTGCTATATAAGATAAGGAATCAATCATTGCAATTTTCTTGAACTCTGTTTTTCTGCGCATTAACCCCATCGATATTGCAATAAAGCCATTAATAATAAATGTTATAGATAAAGCACATAAAACGGGGGTTAATGCTGGCATTTTAAAAAAGATACCAACAAGTGGAGCACTAATCAGAGAAATCAAAAAACAAATAGTAGAAATTACGATAGAAACTGATACTGCTGCTGAAACATCATCCTGCTCCAACGTAGGTTTCTGAACTATAGCTGCACCCACACCCATTTGAGAAAAATAACTTAAGAATCTCAAACTAACGTTAGCAATAGCCATCACACCAAAATCAGCAGGTTGCAACAGTCTCGCCATGACAGCCATAAACATCAGTTGAAAACCCGCCATTAGGAGGGCAGATAGCCCTCCCCAAGCAATTCCAGCTTTAAGTTGAGTCAATCGAGACATTAAGCTGACAGCAAGAAATCTTTATATGCATGAAGCAGCCCCTCTTCCAAACCGGTTCTCGCTTTCCACCCTGCCTGAGCCAACCGATCCACACTCATGAGTTTTCTTGGCGTGCCATCCGGCTTGGTAGTGTCGAATTCGATGTTGCCTTGGTAACCCACTGTTTGTTTGACGAGCTCCGCCAGTTCTTTGATAGTGACATCCTCCCCTACCCCCACGTTAATGAGTGGCGGTTCGAATCTACCTGTCTTGCTTTCATCGCTACCCAACAAAGCCTGGTATTGGTCTTGCGGTAGGTTCATGAGGTAGACACAGGCGTCAGCCATGTCGTCACTGTAGAGGAACTCTCGCTTCGGTGTGCCTGTGCCCCAGACAGTGACCGTCGGTTGGTTGTTCTGCTTGGCTTCGTGGAACTTGCGCAGCAGGGCCGGAATGACGTGGCTGTTTTCGGGATGATAGTTGTCACCAGGGCCATAGAGATTGGTGGGCATGGCTGCTAGGTATTGTGTGCCGTATTGACGGTTGTAGCTCCAGCACATTTCGATGCCAGCAATCTTGGCAAGCGCATAAGGACGATTGGTCGGTTCCAATGGGCCAGTCAGAAGGTGTTCCTCCTTCATGGGTTGCGGTGCCAGTTTGGGGTAGATGCAGCTGGAGCCAAGGAACAGGAGTCGGGTGACTCCGTGCTTCCAGGCGCTATGGATGACGCTGTTCTGGATGGCGAGGTTGTCGCGGATGAATTCTGCCGGGTAGGTGTTGTTGGCGACAATACCCCCCACTTTGGCCGCGGCCAGGAAGACGTATTCCGGCTTGTATTCCGCAAAGAATTGGTCGGTGGCTTTGTCGTCAGTGAGGTCCAGCTCGGCATGGGTGCGCTTGAGGATGTTGGTGTATCCCTTAGCTTCGAGGTTTCTGACGATGGCAGAGCCAACGAGTCCTCGATGCCCTGCCACATAGATGCGTGCGTGTTTGTCCATGCAGATTACTCGTTGTAGTCGTAGGCAGCAAAGCCGTGCTTTTTGACGAGTTCGTCACGCTGGGCGCTCTTGAGGTCTTCACGCACCATTTCGGAGACAAGCTCCTGGAAGGTGGTCTTGGGGGTCCAACCGAGTTTTTGTTTGGCTTTGGTCGGGTCACCCAGGAGAGTTTCGACTTCGGTAGGACGGAAGTAGCGTGGATCAACCTGGACGATGGCTTTGCCGTTACTGTCATAGCCTTTTTCTTCGACGCCTTGGCCTTTCCAGGTGATGGCGATGTCAAGTTCCTTGGCAGCAGCATTGACGAAGTCACGAACGCTGTATTGCACGCCAGTGGCAATGACAAAGTCTTCTGGATGGTCTTGTTGCAGCATGAGCCATTGCATTTCAACGTAGTCCTTGGCATGGCCCCAGTCACGCAGGGCATCCAGGTTGCCGAGGTAGAGACTGTCTTGCAGGCCGAGCTTGATACGGGCCAATGCACGGGTGATCTTGCGGGTGACGAAGGTTTCGCCACGCAATGGACTTTCGTGATTGAAGAGTATGCCGTTGCAAGCATAGATGCCGTAGGCCTCACGATAGTTGACCGTGATCCAGTAGGCATAGAGTTTGGCTACTGCATAAGGACTACGCGGATAGAATGGGGTGGATTCTTTTTGTGGTATTTCTTGTACCAGACCATAGAGTTCGGAAGTGGAGGCTTGGTAGAAACGGGTCTTTTTTTCCAGGCCAAGGATACGGATGGCTTCGAGGATACGCAGGGTGCCAATGCCGTCGGCATTGGCAGTGTATTCGGGAGTATCAAAGCTGACAGCGACATGGCTCATGGCAGCCAGGTTGTAAATTTCGTCTGGCTGGACTTGTTGGATGATACGAATGAGGTTGGTGGAGTCAGTCAGGTCGCCGTAGTGCAGGATGAAGTTTTTGTTATCAACGTGCGGGTCTTGATACAGGTGATCAATACGGTCTGTATTGAACAAGGATGCACGGCGCTTGATGCCGTGGACGATATAGCCTTTACTCAATAAAAGCTCGGCCAGATAGGCTCCATCTTGTCCGGTAACGCCCGTGATTAATGCGACTTTCTTTGTCATTTCTTACCTCATATATTTTAAATAATTCTTAACCACCAGACAGAAGTCTGACATCAAACAACGCAAATAAATTAAATACCAGCCACTCTGGCACGCAACTCGACTGGCAAAATCTGCAAAAACTCTTTGACAAAAGCCTTTTGCACCTCAAACGCGTGCTCTGTATCACTAGTAATGGTCGACACTCTGAAAATCAGGCCATCTGGAACAGTAGAGCGCAAGCCATATTTCAGCTGCGCGATCTTGGTCTCTGTTGCGCCTGAAACCACCGACCCACCAACAGTTGTCCAATAGGTTAAAGGTTCAATCCGGCTACCCATAAAGGTGACAAGGCGCTTAACCCTGATACTCCCGAACTCGGTTTCCAACGTACCCTTTTCGCTTGATCTCACCTGAAAACCTTGGGCCGGATAACATACATCTGGCAAGTGCAATTGGTTGGCATCGCTCTGGTCTTCCCCATACGCGATAGAGAGCATGATGTATTCACCCTGTGCGTTCACATACGTACGCGACAAGGTCTGGCTGTAAATACGCTCAATGGTCTCTTGTTGCTGAGGGTTGACAATATTGGCTACAGCTTGCGGCACCTCTCTCCATTCCGCGAACTGCACAGGGACTAAGCTATCGAGCTGAATCGGGCCTAACTCCTGTGCCAGTCTGTGCGTTGGCTTCCAGATGCTGGCTCCTACCAGAGCCGCCACCATCAACACCATCAATATCAGATTTCTAATCAACTGGATACTCATGTTAAAACAGATTCCTGCCGAACGCGCGATGCTATCCATTTCCGCTCGAAGAACTGCAACAATGTATCTATCCATAGAATCAACACCAAAGCCACAATAAACAACAACATACCGGCAAAACCATGCATAAAGCCCTGCCCTGCTGCATCACCAAAGTAATAGGTGATTAACGTCAATGTAATGACACGAATCACATTGGCTATGAACGAAATAGGTATGATGAGGATTGCAAGTGTGACATTCCTGAACATGGAATGACTTCTAACAATATTCAAATACAGCAAGCCCAGTGCCTCCAAAGACATCAGCGTATGCAATCCAGCACATGCATCTGCCACAAGTAGTTGATATTGGCCAATCTGCAATATCACTCCGCTACGTGCCATGGGATAACCCACTCCATACAATACCAACTCAGCCACATAGGAAACCGCAATCTTCATAGGCATAGTGACTGCATCTACTAAACCCGCTGGCAATGGCATCATAAAAATCAGAAAAAACAGGGGAAACCAGAAAACCCTGACCGCCGATAGACCTCGAGTAATAAGCAGCAACCCTATCAGTACAAACAACTGTGACCCTAAATCAAAAATCAGAATGTCCTGTGAATGCCCTACCA
Source organism: Methylobacillus sp. (assembly GCF_036844465.1). Lineage (NCBI taxonomy): Bacteria > Pseudomonadati > Pseudomonadota > Betaproteobacteria > Nitrosomonadales > Methylophilaceae > Methylobacillus > Methylobacillus sp. The sequence continues at coordinate 66,166 of NZ_DAIUFW010000002.1, read as the reverse complement.
TGTAAAAGAACAAGCCTACCAGGAAAAATAATGTCCCGATCCAAGGGCGGGGAACTTCACCTGGTTCCTTATTGAGGAAGAACTCTCTTCTAACGTATATCAGATATCCCACAATTAGGAGAATCAATGGACCATGCGCCTGCTCCTCGCTTCTCCAGACCGTATTGCTAAGATGCACATAGGTTGGCACATACAGCATCAAGAAACCGATAATGAGTGGCCATACCTGCCGAATGGCTCCTAGCCACTGTTGAAGATGCTTATTCATTTCAGAAATCTACAAGCACGTTACCTACCACCTGAGTACCATTGTTATTGAATTGCTCGGTAATAGTAGAAACGTCGCCATAACGTGTCTTGTTCTTACGTGCAGCAAGCACTACACCACGCACATAGGCAGCAATAGCGTAGACATCAGCGCCGTAAGACACGGCTGGCGCATCAATCAAGATTACATCAAACTGCTTCTCCACTTTGGCGATGAAATTACGGAACCCTGGGCGGCTCACCAACTCTTGCGGATTAGGTGCTAGCGTTCCTGCAGTCAAAACAGACAAACTATTGAAGGAGTTAAGCTTTGAAATCACTTCAGCATCAGCACGTCCAGCCAGCACATCTGACAAGCCTTTTTTATTATCTAGCCTGAAAATCTCGTGTTGCCTAGGTGATCGCAAGTTGGCATCTATCAGCAAGGTATTCTGGCCAAGTTGCGAAAATACCACCGCAAGATTGGAAATTAGGTAACTTACACCGTCACCAGCATTTGCTCCAGCAATGACTAAGGACTTTCTTTCTGTATCAAACCAGTGGAGAGTCAGCTGACTACGGATATTTCTCAGCACCTCAACCTGCTTACTGAACGGCTGATATGCGGCAATCAGCTCCTTAGAGTAGATTTCATCATCTGATAAATGCAAATGCGGATAATCAAACTGCCTTGCAAGTACCTGCTGGATATCCTGCTCCGTAATCAAACCTAGACTCTGGGCAGCTTCACCAAAACGTATTCCACGTTCCTTATGTAGCCTCATGATCCGTTCAGCATCCTCAGGGGTGATCTTCCCCATTCTCAGAAGCAAGCTTCCAATACTAAAATCAGAAAAGGCATCAACCAATGGATTTTCTTGATGTACAGGGCTACTCATTCAATGACTCTCTATTTTAATAATGGACGACCACCACCAAAGGAGTTTAATACTTTCCATTTGGTACTCGCTTTTGCAACCACACCTAGCACAGGTGCTTTCGTTGCCATGTAAAGATCTTCTGGCATACGAATACGCCTATCTATTAATTCAAGTAATAAAGCAAAGCCTATACCAAGCAAGGTGCCAACAAAAGTTGCAATCAACAGATTAAGAAATACTTTAGGACTGGAAGGCTTAATCGGTGCCGTTGCTGGATTGAGGATAATGACATCTGACTGATTGGATTGCGCCTCTATATCATTATTGGTAAAACGCTGCAATGCAACATCATAAACACGTTGGGCATTCTCAACCTCACGAGACAGCATCATCAGCTCATCACGCTCACGGTTAAGTGCGAGCAGCTTGCTTTTTTGTGCGGCTAAAGCGCCCTGTAGCTCCGACTCTCTTTGCTGCAGGATTCTAGAATTGCTCGCCACATTGGCAGACACTGACTGTGCCTGGCGCGCAAGCTCAGCCTTTAGATTATCAATCTCAGCCTTAGAGCCTTGATACAAGGGATGGTTACGCTCATATTTTTGGGAAATTTCTGCAAACTTGGACTCAGCCCTAGCAATCTCAGTCTTAAGATTCTGAATTATGGGATTTGACGCAATATCAGGTGAGTCTTGTATGCCTGAGCCAACGGCACCCCGCTGGCGAGATTGTGCCTCCATACGCTGAGCTTGAGCAGCCACGACCTGAGAAGATAGCTCACTCAAGCGGGTACGCTCTACATCCATTCTATCATCCAGACTGACAATACCCTTATGCTGCTGGTACTCAGAAAGTCTTTCTTGAGCCAATTGCAATTTTTCGCGGAAGCCTTTGATCTGCTCATCAAAATACAAGGCAGCCTTTTTAGAAGGTTCCACTTTCAATTCGATATTCTTCCTGAGATAAGCTTCTGCAAAAGCATTCGCAACAATCGCAGAGAATTGAGGATTCGCACCCTTGAAGCTAATGTCGATGATGCTGCTTTCTTTAGAGGGCTGGATATCAAGACTGTTCAGCAGAATATCAGCTAACCAGTCTGCAAGCTCACCCTTACCCTCTGTAGCTTCCTGAAAATTCTGGTAAATAGCTTGATTGTCAGCCAGCTTCAAATCTGTGATGACCTGCTTTGCCACATTTTTACTACTAATAATATCAACCTGTGTCGCCATATAACCAGGCATCAATTGTCCAGGCACGGCCAATCCGGTAACGGGATCAGCTCCCTTATAATTGATCAATACCGAAGCTGTAGCCTTGTAGGTCTTGGACATAAGTAAACTTACGCCCAATGCGGCAAGCACCACCACCAGCAAGCTTGCCAAAATAACCTTGTATCTAGCCCGCAATATAAAGAAGAACTGAAAGAAGCTCATTTATTTACCTTTAATAACAATATGGCCAATTCTGACTAGAAAAGACTTTCTTTTACATACACAACGTCATTTGGCTTCAGTAAATCATCTGGCCTAGCATCAATGATTTGTATGACACCATTGTCATCTTGACGCTTGATTTTTATGCCTCGCTCAGTACCTCGAAGACTCAAGCCACCACCAGTGGATAGAGCCTGCAAGACTGTCATATTCCGCTCAAGCTTGTATTGACTTGGACGTTGCACCTCACCATAAATATAGAATCGAGGAGACCGTTCAACATATACAATATCGCCACCGTTGATCTTGATATTGCGCTCAAGAATGCCCTTATGCATGATTTGTGTCAGATCGACCTCTTCTCGCACAACTGTGTCATCTTTGTTCCGTAGCACAGTTATAAAATCACCACCATCAAGCGCCACCCCGCCAGCGAGGGCAAGCACATCAGCCAATGTACGTGCAGAATCCAGCGGGTACCTTCCAGGGCGATTCACTTGACCTAGCACGGATACTTGTTGGCTTTGTAATTGAGCAACAATAATATTGACATGCGGGTTTTTCAGATATCCCCCGCGCTCAAGCATGCTTGCAATTTTGCGCTCTGCAGCAGCCGTAGACTCCCCACCAATCTGCACTTCACCAATCAAGGGATAGGTTATCGTACCAGACTCACTCACTCGCACTTCAAGAGAAAGATCGGGCTGCTCAAACACAGAAATCTTAAGCACATCGCCAGGCCCTAGCACCGTATCAGACTCCGCGGCATGTACACCCGCCATCACCATTACCAATAGTGCAGTAAATAACCACCTGATCATCTTATTCATCATATCAACCCATGCGTAAATTAAACTTGTTATTTCAAACCACTAACACCACTGGCAATATCACTCTCAGAGCTAGATTTCTTTTCTGTAGCAACAGTATTCTCAATCTCTTTAGGCTTCTCAACAGAGCTATCTAGATAATCTATCTTAGCTTCAGATCTTAAGCGCTTAATTTCAGCTTCCCCTACCTCTTTACGTTTCTTATTCAACAATATCTGCTCAATTTGCTGAGCAGCATCTGTCAGAGATACTGGACTATCTTTCACGCTATCCATCAGCACCAGCATGGTTCTTGGCCCCATACCGATCACAAATAGCTGGCCTTTTCTTGCATCTTTCAACCGCTCAGAAATTTGCGGCGGTAACTCAGCCACGCTGCGCGCCACCTCGCCACGGTCATATTGAATGCCTTTGGAATCTAACCACACGGCCACTTCTTGCAAGGTTTTGAAATTTCCCAGTGCAGACTTGAAGTTATCATTGATATGGCGTGAATCGATCAGCAGCTGCTCCATTTCCACCAGCTTACGCTCTGCAAAGAGCGCAGGGTTTTGCTTATAGAAGGCTTCGACCTCTGTTTTTTCTGGCTTGCCAACATTGGCAACCTTGCCTTGCAAATAAGCCTGGGCAATGATTTGTGATTTTGCACGCTCAATGGCTTGCATCACGTTGGGGTCACGATCGACCTTGGCCTTGAGGGCGGCTTGCTCCAGCAATTGGCGATCCACCAGGGCATTGAGGATTTGCTTGGAGGCTTGATCTTTCTGGGCTGGCTGCACGTTTGCGCGTGCCAGTTCTTCATTGAGCTGGTGAACGGTGATCTCCTTGCCGTTGACGCTCACCAGCGACTGGCTGGCCTTGCTGTCGTGCGACTTGTCGCCACAACCAGATAAACCTGCGCCTATTGCCAAAGCGATCAATGCACAGCTTGTGAGCTTAGACCATTGTTTCATTGCAACTCCATATTGGGTATTCAACTTTAAATCTCCTCAAAATTCTGCAAAATCACACTGCGCCATTAATAGGCATTATCTTTTTTAAACACCACCAACACCGTCCTGACGACGATCCACAAATCAAATGCCAGTGACCAGTGGCGCAAATAATCCAGATCGTATTCGATCCGCGCTTCCATCTTATCCAACGTGTCAGTTTCACCACGCAAGCCATTGACTTGCGCCCAGCCTGTAATTCCGGGCTTGACTTTATGGCGCAACATATAGCCACGAATCAATTTTCTATATTGCTCATTATGAGCGACCGCATGTGGTCTCGGCCCGACAATACTCATCTGCCCTTGAACAACATTAATGAACTGAGGCAATTCATCCAATGAATTTTTACGCAGGAACCCTCCTATAGGCGTCAGTCGCTGATCCCGTTTCTGTGCTTGTACTACTTTATCACCGTCCTCCATGACCGTCATGGAGCGAAACTTGTATACCAGAATTTCCTCGCCATTCAAACCATAACGCCGCTGCTTGAATATTATCGGCCCCTTGGAGGTCAACTTTACAGCCAACGCAATTGTAAGCATGATCGGTGAGAGCATTAACAGGATAAGCGAAGCAAGAATAATGTCACTAGTCCGTTTGACTAAACTATTGAAACCTGTAAATGGCGTTTCAAGAATCGCGACCACAGGTACACCAGCCACATCATCGAATCGCGCCTGCACCAGATCAAAAATATAAATATCCGGCACAAAATAGACAGATGCCGTTGTATCCTGCAGATCCTCAAATAGTTGGCGAATACGTGGCTGAGCAGACATTGGCAGGCTGATAAAGATAATCTGGGTATTGTTGGCGCGCACATAGGGAGCAATATCAGCCATTGCTCCCAGCAAGGGAATATCCCGCATTCCCTTCGGATGCCGCGACACTTCGCGATCATCAAACAAACCCTTTACATCCATAAAGAGATAAGGGTCTTCATTAATGCGATTGACTAGCCGCACGCCAATATCATTGGCGCCTACAATGATCACCGAGCGCACTTCCCCATTTTTGTACAGATCAGAGGCGATCTTGCGTATGGTCAAGTGCGCCATGATAAAAAAACAAGGCAGCAAACCGAGCCAGATATAAACCACCTCTGCATCATACTGACCATGCAAATCCGCCGCATAGCCAATAAATATCAGTATTGCGACAACAATAGTCCAACCAAACAAGATATCCCGAATGTAACCAAGCACCTTGCCACTACGCCAAGTACGATAAAGATCCAGGCGTTCATATACATTGGAGGAAACGAAATAAGTCAGTAACGCCAGAATCAGGTAATACCCATTGAATGGCTCATCATATAAAAATGTGAAGCCATATAATGTCCCCAAGATAATCAAGGGGTCTAGCAGCTGCTTGAAGAAAGCGACTAATGGAATGTCATTGACCGTCATTTAGCCACCATCAAAATTCATATTGGCCAGTTAAAGCAATACCATTGGAATCAAATCCGTATCTATCATCATTCGAGTCCCGAGCACTATGAGTAACAGATGCATTCAGCATAAATGACAAAGTTGGTTTATATATTAAAGCCAAAGAGTAATTCTTATCTTTATCTGACCGGTCTTCCCTAGCAAATCCAGTATCGTTAAATGCAAAGTCCCGTTTCTCGTATTTTACATTTCCTTGCAATGTTAATTTACTTGTCATATACCAACTGCCCACCACTGATGCACCTGTATTCTCGGTATAGCTAGTTGTCACAAATGCCTGAGCATTATTCTCTTTCCAAGCAGAGAAATTGAGCCCTGTTTTACCGGTCGGCGCCCAAGAAAAATTCCCACGCATATTAAACTTGCGAAAATCGCGCGCAGAGAACTCATCATATTTTCTATCTACAAGCCCACCCAAGAACTGTAATTTAGATTTACCTGTAACGGCCCAGTCAACATTGAGTTTCAACTCGTCTTGGTCATAATCATTACTTACAGACGCTCCCTGAAAAACTTGAGTAGGCTTTGTTCCTTTAACATGTCGATATAAAACCCCAACTACACTTCTACTAGGTGACAAATAGTCCAACCCAACTTCATATGCATTTTCTTCCAGATTTGATGCTTTCTGAACTTCATATTCTGTCTCCGAGTTACTTAACGCCGCTCTTGCCCGCCATCTCGGATGGAACAACCAGCGAGCTTCCAACAAACGGTAATCTTGTGTTCGCGTATTCAAAGACAACCCCTGCCCAGTCTGGGCTTGATAATCAGCAAATGGAACCAATGCCTTTTTATGAGTAAGCTCTATTTTCCCATCCAGACGATTTCCAAGCTCCCAATCCCATCGCCCTTTCATATCTCGGCCAGTGTTGTCCAGCTCCGAATTCCGGTCAAAATTTGTTTTGTTGGCACCAATATCGACATAAATCCGCTGGCGGCTGATTTCCTTATCCAGAATAATCCCGACACCAGTCATCATTACGGTATCAGACATTTTGGAACCAGCCGCCTGCTGTTTGCTACTGAAGCGCCTCAAATTATCATCATAGGAGTATGTCAGGCTTGCATAAGGTCGGATCACATCCCCTTCCAGTGCATAGGCAGGCAATGTAAAACTGAAAAGCTCAAGGCTTAAAGATGCGATCAGGGCAACTTTTATTAATTTAATTGAGTGAGGCAATCGCAAAGAAGGTTTCCCCAATTGTTACCAGTAATGCCAATTACCGGTGTAAATGATCCAAACTCCCAAGATACCGTTGGTCACCGCGTGGGCGATGATCGGCATCCAGATTTTTCCGCTTCGGATATAAAGCAAGCCGTATGCCAAGCCGGCGATCAAGCCAGCAAACCATTCGGTATGTTCTATGGCAAACAGTGCTGACGAGACTAGCAGAGCGAGCGCGCCAACCTGTTTGGGGTTGACGTTCAGGAAGTGTTGATTGTGAATCCAGCGCATCAGGAATGAGCGCCAGAACAGCTCTTCCATCAAGGGCACGACCAGCGCGGCCCCCATCACTCTTGTCGCCATCAGCAGACAAGCTTCTGATCCGTTACCCGGATCAAAACCCTCAGATGGCTCGCCAAGCAACATCCATGGCGCATCCAGGTTTATCCAGGCGATAAATACTAACACACCAACTGTAATTGCGCTCAACCATGACCGCAGCTTGAGTGTGGAGATATCATTGAGCTCGACATAATATCGACGCAAAGACCATAACAACAGCGCAACCAAGCCGACTTTGATACCGTACAGCCAGCGCAGATCAACATCTACCGGCGCTACCTGGGCGAATATATCCACTGCCGCCATGAACAGCATGTAGAGTGCGAACGGAGCAATCCGGCTCCATATTTCAGGATTTAATTTTGAAGAAACCATGTGCCAACAAGTGAAGCAAACCCACACATCATACAAAAAATTCTCAACAAATGATATAAATTCTCATTTGAACAAGCCATTGATACTAAAAAATAAGTCGGCACCAGGCCGACTTATTTTTAGATACTACTCAATGACAATGACCAATTTATGACAGGTCTTTGCTCTTGCGACGACGCGCCACAACGCCCATCAGACCCAGGCCAACCAGCATCAGGGCATACTCGGATGGCTCTGGCACAGCAGCTACCTGGTAGCCACTCAGCCACATTTCCTGGAATACACGGCCACCTTCGCTGGAAGAAGCACCTTGTACGATGCGCACGGCATCATCACCCCATGCATAGGTATACAGGCTTGCATCCACGCTCAGGAAATAGATGCCGGAGTTGGGATTGCTCTCACCAATGCTGACATCAGTACGGATGGCCACCTTGTCCAGATCAAGATAGCTCGCAGCATTAGCATCGCTGTAACCAGAAGCAACGTAATCCGAACGGGCTGGATCGCGCAGACGGTAGCCGCCAGCAGCACCAGCATAAAGTTCATCAGCAAAGTACCATGCCGCAGAAACAGTCGCTACTTCAGAAAAACCGGTACGAACGATGGAGTTGATTTCAGAAATACCGCCACCGCCATGAATATTGCCTTGTGGATAGTTAGGCAATAACTGGAAATAGCTGCCGATAATCAATTGGTTGGTAGTTGCATCAATCCATACGGTATCAATAAAGTTACCCACCTGGATGCTGCTATCGACAGGCGACATCACAGCGGTTGTCGTCGATGCCTGCTGAGTCCAGGAAGCTGGAATGCCGCCGGTCAGGAAGAATGCGCAGTGTTTTGGTTATTGGTACTACCTGGAGTACGTGCGCCAGTATTCAGCACATCCACAAAATCACCAGCATAAGCACTGCTTACACTTGCCACAGCCAATGCGACACCAGCCACCACCTGCTTGAATGAAACTTGCATTGTATATTCCCCTCTTATGTGGGCCATTACCCTATGAGCGGGTAATGGCTCCGTTCTTAAAATTAACAACTTTCTCCATTGTGTTCCGCATACTTAATATATGCGGGATATCCGGCTTTAGGCCAGATTCTTTCTGCGGCATGCTACAGCTCCCAGCAAGCCCAGTCCAACCAGCATCAGGGCATATTCAGATGGCTCAGGCACAGCAGCTACGGATGCTACAAAACCACCAATATAGCCACCGACAATTGCTTGACCTTCTTCACCGGCTTGATAAAAGCCAATGGCTTTGTCGCCCCAAGCGTAATACTGCGCATCGGTCTTGACCAGGAACAAGCCGCTCCATGGGTTGCCTTCGCTCACACTGAAGTCACCCTTCTGACGCACCGTACCATCCGGACTCAACAGCACAGTAGCATCGTAGCTATGATCATCGGTCAACCCTGCCTGGTACATACGCAGGTCATAGTCAGTTGCAAAGGTCCATGCCGTAGATAACACACTAGTGTTAGGATTTAGGGTAGCGTTGAAACGATAGAGGTAGTTGGCCTCTTCATTGTTGTCCACACGATTCAGATAACGGGTGCCAAACACCAAGGCACCGTCAGCACTATCCCGGTACACAAAGTCATAGATATCTGCCTGTGCCGAACCTGGCGCCAGATCAACACCGGTGGTGACATGCCAGTCCAGCAATGTCAATGTGCCAGTGCCGGTGGTGTTAGCCGGGTTATTCGGGTTACCTGTAAAAGTGCGATAATCCAGCGAAGTTGCGATCACATCCCCATTAGGATTACCAGAAACGTATTGAGAAAACTGATCTCTGACAATGGGATCATATCCAGACAGGTACGTTGCATCCGTAGTCAAGATATAAAACTTGTCAGAATTAGGATTGTTCGTACCATTGACAAGCCCGCCATTACCGGTAGTCAGCTTGCCACCAACACCATTGGTCAGGGTTACAAAATTACCCGCATAGGCGGAAGAGCCAGCAAACATCATGGCAACGCTTAATACCAGTGTCTTCATTTTCATCGTTAATCTCCTTGTAGACTTTCTCTCTTAAAATTCGGCCTCTATGAGCGAAGCCTGTAACAAATGACAGTTATTCAACTCCACTAACTATCACTAGTTTACCTACTGCAAAATCCGGGCCTGATTTTCCTCTTGCTCACCCAGGCCATCAATCACCAATCAACACCCTCAAACCCCACCCCACCAAAATTGTTACAAATCATTAACATATTGCGAGTGGCCAATCTTTGCTGCAAAAGCGATGGTCTTAAAATTAGTCCAAACAGACTAATCATTCTGAAATTTGACTACTCTCCATTCCCGCCACTTCATTGGTTTTTTCTGGTTACAAACAACCAGTGTGGTTATTTACAACCACCAACAACCACTATTTCTTGTCAGAACCAACTTTTTTCCAATCCAGGTCAAAGGCCAAACCAACCCAAACAGCTCGAGGTGCTCCAGGTCCAATAAATGTCGTATTGTTGTACAAAACTGTGCCATCATCCGTTCTCCGGTAATTACCCCCCGCATCAAAAGGAGTTCTCCCCAAATCACCCGCCGTAGCATATTTCTTATCAAAGATATTGTCGGCCTTCACAAACAAGGTAAATCCATAATCAAACTTATAAGCTGCTCTCAAATTGAATACGGCATATCCAGGAATCGTGCCATCCCCTATGTAATCAAATGTATCAACCGTATTCGCACCTACCGTTGAATTTGTCGCAGATCGTGGATGATGCTTATTATTTTCATTTCCACGCACATACGAGAATGAATGCATGACCATACTCAACGTGGCATCAAACCTGTCACTAAACCGGTAATTCCAGTTGGCCTGCACAATATGCCGAGGCATTCCAGGCAAGTTATCGCCTGGCTTGATGTTCACTAATGTTTGCAAGCTTGGAGGAGATTCAACGATATGAGAACTATTGTTAGGGTTAATTGCGGTAGCAGATGATTCGAATGTGGCCAACAGATAGGTGTAGTTCACACCAAACCGGCTTCTCCCCGCAGCACCCTGGAATCCCATTTCAATACCTTGCCGCAGGGTTGCCCCAAAATTATCGAATACCCCGCGATTCTTACGTCCTAAGGGCATAAACAAGATGTCATTTTTGAGCTCGGTACGGAATAACCCAATGTTCCAACTATACTGATCCTGAGTACCTCGCATGCCTAACTCATAAGCTGTGGAACGTACTTGCTTGAGATAAGGGTCTGCCGATAATGCTGTAGGGATGGAGCAACCATATTGATAATTGGTCGATCCTACCGAGTTATCCTTTGTATAATCCCGCGCGCAGCCCAACTCAATCACAGTAGGAATTCTCGCTCCCCGACTGATATTGCCATATAGTGACAAGCTATCAATAGCCTGCCATACAGCACCAATTGCCGGATTAAAACTCCTGTAGTCATAATCCCCATCTGAACATATCCATCGCGCAAAATCTGGCTGACCCGGTAGCAAAGGTCGAGCACCCTTGCAATAATCACGATCGGCGCGAAAATCAGTAAGGTCAAAGTTATACAAATCCTTACCACGATCAGATTTCAGTTTATTTTTTACATTTGCCCAGTTGAATCTCGCTCCATAGGTAATATGGAGATTATCGACAGGCGACCAGGTATCACTGAAAAACAAACCCTTGGTGCGACTGCTACCCGTCAGGTTGTTTCTAATAATCGGGTGTGCAGCCGCTGCAATCCTCCAAAAATCGTCCCCATATAATTCCGGATCGCCGTAATGAACTTCACGATCAGGCGTCATCTCCGCTAGTTGCTGGGATTGTTGAAATTGTATGTTAGTCGAGTCATAGCTTGCCCCGGCTGTAATCTGATGCTTATCCAGATCAAACATGGCTTGCAATGTCCAGCCTTCTGCTGATTGATTCAAGCTGCTGAGGTTGAACATACCTGTCAGCCTTGAAGCATCCGGGCAATATTCACTTATCACTTGATAGCAGCCAGTCACATCTCCAGGAAAATATGGTCCGCCAAGGTGACCCATCTTATTCACACTCTCATAAGTATCCCCACTTGTCGCCGATTGATGCATTCTGCGCTTATATGCCATTGCAGATAATGATATGTAGTCACTGACATCCCAGCGCGCATTCAAGTTGTAATGATCCAGTTTGTTACTGGACTCATCCGGAGACGTGAACACCCATTTTCGGTTGGTTTCCGCCATTTCAAAGGGAATCAATCCATTCCCCGTCAATGCCGTATCGACATTGAGCGCACTCAGGTTAATTTCACCCTTGGGCAGCCTGAGCGTGAGATTGTTATATAGCTGACGCAGGTTGCTCGGAGAGTTCTGGCGCCAGCCATCTTCCTCGAAGTGGTTATAGGCTGTAAACAAACCTATTGTGCCGTTGTTGATGCCGTTGGAGAGCTGCACTTGCTGACGGCCCCAGGCACCGGCAATAACTTCGCCACGAGCATGGTTGTCGGTAAAGCCAGTCTTGGTGCGGATGGCCAGCGCACCGCCCAGGGTATTGAGACCGAACAAAGGGCTGGAGCCAGGCAACAGATCTATAGAGGCGATGGCGTTCATGGGCAGCAAGTCCCAATTCACGACGTCGCCAAACGCTTCGTTGACCCGCACACCGTCAAGATAGACGGAGATGCCTTGGGGCGTGCCTATCATGGGTGAGGCAGTGAAGCCGCGGAAATTGAGGTCTTGCTGGAAGGGGTTACCGGCATAGTCGTTGATGCTGACCGATTGCATGTTGTTGTTCATGTATTCGGTGATGTTGACGGCGCGGGACTCGGAAATTTCCCTGGCAGTGGCGCTCTGGATATTGGTGGCTGCCTGTTCCCGGTCTATGCCAACACCGGGCAAAGGGCTGACGATACGTACCCGCGGCGCGCGGATGACGATTTCTTCAACCCTAATGGCAGGCTCCGGAACTGCGTTGCTGCTCTGCTGCGCTTCAGTGTCTGCCGTATCCTCTTCTGCAGCAACAACCTGCCCCGACATCATCCCCAGCATAAGGGCCAATATATACGCCGCGCCATGCGGGCACACTCTCCCCCGCTTCATTCTTGCCAGCAACTCTCTCTCCTTCTCCATATACATCATTTTTCTTTTTTGATGAGTGCTGGCTTTTTAGCCAGCTTAAGAGGTAACCCAGCAAGAGTTGCGCCATACCATGAGAATGAATTTAAGTTAATGTTTTTATTAATTTTTCAATAAAAACATCACTTCAGAGAAAAGTAAATTTGGCTGAATACAACCATACAGGTTGCAACCAACTGGCTATATACAACCAGAAGTGTCGAATGGAAAAACAAAAAGCCACCGGATGGTGGCTTGGGAGGAAACTGGTAGACCCGAATGGACTCGAACCATCGACCTCTGCCATGTCAAGGCAGCGCTCTAACCAGCTGAGCTACGGGTCTGCATTGTTCCATGCGGAACAAAAGAGCTGCGCATTCTAGCGCAATCACGCAACCTTCGCAATCATGCACAATAAAAATGTGCGCTGCGCACTGAAAGAACAGCGCCGTTATAAAATAAGCATCTCAATTTCATCAAGGTTTGCCATGCCTCTTTTGGCTCTGCCCACCCATCATATTGACTACATTGCTGAAAGCATTGCCGAGCAAGGTTATGCCATTGTGCCGGAATTCTTTCCCCCATCATTTATTTCTCTCTTGCGTGAAGAGGCATTGGCATTGCAGGAGAAAGGAAAACTGAAACAGGCTTCCATCGGCCAAGCGGAACTCAACCAATTAGATCATCGCATTCGCGGGGATTTGATCCATTGGCTAGATTATGAGGATCAGGCCAACACAACACAGCAACACTTTGCCGCCACGATGGAAGCCCTGCGCGAAGCCCTCAATCGGCATTTTTACCTGGGCTTGTTCGAGCTGGAGCAGCATTTTGCCATTTATCCACCGGGCGCCATTTATCGCAAACACCTGGACCAATTTCGCGGCAATGAGGAGCGACAGGTGAGTTGCATTCTATACCTGAACCAGGGTTGGAAAGAGGAATACGGCGGCCAACTGCGCCTGTACCTGAATGGGGAAGCGGCAGAACCTTATATTGATACCGTGCCGATGGGCGGCACTCTGGTGGTGTTCCTTTCCGGCCGGTTCTGGCACGAGGTGCTGCCTGCTTCCCGGCCCCGCATCAGCCTGACGGGGTGGTTCAGGAAGCGCGGAGCATCGCTCACATGAGCTTGCCAACGCTTGAGCATTTATTTGACCCGGAGCAGTTTCGCGCCAACGGCCATGCTTTGGTAGAGCTGTTGGCTGAACAGCTTGCTTTGTCATTACATGGTAAGAATGGCCTGATGAAGTGGCAGCCTCCGCAGGCAGCGGAACAGGCATGGCAACAAACCATGCCGGAAACCCCTGAACTTGATTCCGCAGGCTTAATTGAATGGATCAAGCAGGAAGTCTTACCCCGCAATCTCAATATGTATCACCCGCACAGCATGGCACATCAGGCAGCGCCACCCTTGCCGGTGACGGTATTGTCCGAGCTGGTAGCTGCTTTCAGTAACCAGGCCATGGCCACCTATGAAACAGGCCCGGCAGCCACACTCATGGAGCGGCAGCTTATCCGCTGGCTTAATGCTTTGGTTGGCTGGCCGGAAGGTAGCGGCGTGCTGACATCTGGAGGCAGCCAGGCCAATCTTACTGCCCTGCTTGTCGCCAGGCAGCAGGTAGAAAATAGTATCTGGGCAAAAGGAATATCCGCTGGCTCCAGGTTGCGCATCCTGACCTCAACCCTATCGCATTACTCCATCCGCCGCGCTGCAGGCATCATGGGATTAGGCGCAGATGCAGTCATCAGTGTTGCTGTGGACGAGCAAGGCCGCATGTGCATGCGAGCGCTGCAAGAGGCTTATGAACAATGCAAGGCCCACAATGAACAGGTGATGGCAGTAGTGGCAACGGCTGGTTGCACCGCAACCGGCAGCATCGACCCTTTGCGGGAGATCGGGGAATATTGCCGCGCTCATGACTTATGGCTGCATATTGATGCGGCGCATGGAGCCTCTATCCTATTGTCCAACCAACATCGTGAGAAATTGCACGGTATGGCATTGGCGGACTCCCTGAGCTGGGACGGCCACAAGCTGTCATTCATGCCGGCTACCGTCTCCGCAGTGCTATTTCGGGAGGACCAAGCCAGTTACCGTGCGTTTTCGCAGGATGCATCTTATTTGTTTCATGAAGAAGATGACATGGCGGAGCTGAGTTTCCATACCAGCTATCGCACCTTGGAATGCACGAAACGCATGATGGCGCTGAAATGGCTGGCTGCATTCAAGCTCTATGGCAGGCAAGGCATGGCGGCGCTGGTGGAGCATGTGTTTTCGCTAGCAGAGCAATTTGCCGGATTGCTTGCTCAGACCGCTGGTTTTACATTGTTGATGCCGCCGCAGACCAATATTGTCTGTTTCCGCTATCTGGGGGATCCTGCCATACGATGGGACACGGCCTCATTGAACACGCTGCAGACCAATATCCGCCAACAGTTGCTGCATCAGGAATTGTTTCATGTGAGCCAAGTGGATATCGACAACAACACCTGGCTGCGATGCGTGATCATGAATCCATACACTGACCACTCTCACCAAGAAGAACTGCTAAAGGCCGTTGCCACGATCGGCGAATCGTTGATCAATCACGGCTGAACAAGAAAGCCCTGCTTCTGTCAGAAGCAGGGCTTGTAAACTCATTTGGACAATCCAACGCCCAGCAATGCTACTTGCCTGACTCCAACCCTGCCAGGCCAGCCTTGACGAAACTATCAACAGCGTTCTGCGCCGTTTCGTCATCCTGGCCTTCCGGTGGTTCATTGCCGGTGTCAAAGCGGTAAAAACGCGCCATCCAGCTCACCTTGGAGTTGCCGCCGTCGGCTTCCACCTTGATGCGCCCGGTGAGTGAGCTGACCGGCAAAGCTTCCAGCGCAATCTCTCCGCCCAGACGGTAGGATAGCGTCTTGTTCGCCACATCCAGCTCATCCACCTGTTGCTGAATCTTGCCACCGTTCTGCAAGGTCAGGTTAGTGGTCTTGTCATCCACCACTTCGCAAGCCTTGATTTCAGGGTGCCACTTGGCAATGGCGCAAGGCTCGGCAACCTTGGCCCACACGGCGTCAGGGGCGGCCTTGACGACAACTGTCTCATCGGTCTTGCGGGGAGTGGGGCCATGTGCAAATGCAGGAGTTGCAATGGCAAGGCTGAGTATTGCGATCAATAGCTTCATCTTTTTTTGAACCTCAAATGTTGTTGAACGAAATCGAAAAACCTGGGCGGCATGAAGAATGCCAGAATCAATAACATTGCCGGCAACGCGAACCAAGGTCTCAGATCCGTTTTTCCTGAACGCCAAGTCGCCATACCGGCTGCGGTGGCATCTCGCGCAAAACCACGCAATGTTTCCAGGCGTGTATATTTCAGGCCAGCGGCTTCAGCCAACTGTTTTAATGATTTTTCATCCAGCCCCGATAGATTGGCTTTTGTGTCTTCCGCGGGATTTCGACCATGTGAGGCATTGCGACTGTTCAGGTAAACTTCTTCACCTTCTATGACTTCCTGATCCTGCTCCATTTCATGGACCGACTTTGGGGTGTACATGCCAAACGTGGCAAAACGCATCACTTCTTCCAGTTCCCAATAGCCGATGATATTGTCATGCTCATCCAACTTGGGAATTCTGCTCAACTCCTCTTTGCCTGTGCCAACTAGCATCCCATCAACCTCCCCTGGTTTACCTTCAAACTTGGGCAGGTAGTCCGGGTTGGATGGCGGCGCCTGATGTCCGTCGGTAAAAAATACAAGATGGTAGCCAGGCCCAAGTTTGGCGGTCTGCTCAATCCCGCTCAACACGCCATGAGTAATGAATGAATCTGCCGCCCAGGCCATACGCCAATCCATATGGTCTATCGTTTGATCAAGCGCGGAGAAATGAGCGCATACCTCCAGGGGGCGCACGATATTCTGCGTGCCGCGCTCGGTAAACATGCCCAGCGCTACTGTCGACCCGCAAGGCAGGTCGCGCAGGGTTTCGCGCATGGCTTTCTTGGAAAACTCCAGGCGGCTGATGCTTGTGCCTTCCTGCATATAATCCCGCACATTCATGCTTTGGGTAATATCGAGCACGAAGAATAAATCAAAGACCCGACGCGGCAAGGTAGCCTGCGGACTCAGCATGGTCAGCGCAAGCAAGACCACACTGGCCAGCATCAAGCGCCCACGCAGGTCAAGCGCGGAAAGTTTTAGCGATTGCAAAATCAAGGCATGCCTCTTGGAAAACCAGGGATGGACGGCCAGCCATCTGGGCGCTTTTCGTCCTCCTCCACCTCATCATCATCTTCGTTGTAGCGATTAGGGGTTTTCACGCCAGCGAAAGAAGGCGACAAACGCAAGGCAAGCTCAAGGTTGTACTTGGCTTCGACCCATTCTGGATCGATCAGGAGCGCCTTGCTGTAGTTTTCTTTGCACAACGACATCAAAGGCCCTACCTTGTCCCAGGAAACATAGCCTTCGCTCTCCAGAATATCCACGCTTTGCTTCAGATAAAGGTTGCCGGAATTGAAATATGCCGCCTTGCGCACATTATCATCCCCTTTCGATGCAGCCTCTATATACAGATCAAGCGCTTTGTCAGCCTGCCCTTGCTCTGCCAGCCTCCACGCATCGGCGAACAACTCGCGCGCCGATTTTCCACCCTGGGCTTGCCCAGCTTCCAATTTGTGGTTGTATACACTGCTGCGATACAAATCCATGCTACTCCACACCAGGCTTGCGATTCCCAGCACCAGCAAAAGCAACATCCACGGAAACAGCCTCAAACGGCGCGCCATCTCTTAACCTCCGTCAGGTGTAGGGCAAACAACGCTGCAACACACAGCAATGACAATAGATAAAACATCCAACTCAAATCCTGACGGGCCGCCGCCTCGTAATATTTCACCGGCTGGTTCTTGAGCCGGGAGATATCAGCCAGCGCATCCTCTACCGCCTGTGGGCTTTCTGCCTCATAGATGTGGTAGTTCACACCCAGCGTCTTGAAATATTCATGCAATTGATACTCAGGATAAGCATCCCGGTCTTCCTCTTCCGGAGGGATATTCTTGATACTCACGCCATTGGCGGACCGCAGATACACCCAATACAGCGAAGCCCCTTGTCGATGGAACATTTCACGCAG
Organism: Methylobacillus sp.; assembly: GCF_036844465.1. Taxonomy (NCBI): domain Bacteria; kingdom Pseudomonadati; phylum Pseudomonadota; class Betaproteobacteria; order Nitrosomonadales; family Methylophilaceae; genus Methylobacillus; species Methylobacillus sp. Next base: position 48,263 of record NZ_DAIUFW010000002.1, on the reverse strand, counting down.
CGTATCCTGGGTTTTGACATCCAAGTGCGCCCCGCCGTCGGATACCAGCAGAATCGCACGTGCCCCTGTTACCGGGCGACCCTCGAAATAATCCAGTGCCATGCCCAGGCCGCGGGCCACGGCAGTAAAGCCCATGCCACCCGCCTCTGTGGCACGCAATGCTGCCAGCACAGCCTCTCTATCGCCACCCAAGGGCGCGACCAGAATAGGCGAAGTGCTGAATGTCACCATGCCCAGCAAATCTTCACGGCTCTGCTCGACAAAAGCCTGCAGAACCCGGCGAGCCACCGCCATTTTGGATTCACTATCGGCGTTCTTGGCGGTATCTGCAAAGCTGTCATTCATGCTCGTGCTGCGATCCAACACGATCATGACGTGCGCCCCATGCCCGACCTTCTCCAGCTGTTTTTCTCCCCAGTAAGGGCCGGACAATGCAATGGCGATTGCCGCAATAGCCAACGCCCCTGCCCAGCGCCACAAACGCTCTATCCACACTGAAAGTTCATCTTCGGGCAAGCGTGAAATCGCTGGATAAGGAAAGGCAGCGTGCCCACGCACCAGTAAAGGCAGCAGGGCCAGCAGGATGAGCGCCAGCCATCCCGGCGCTTGCAAACCAGCTCCCGCGTTCTGGAGAAACTCGCTCACGGCATCTCCATCAGGCTGAGCTGGCGCGCCAGCTTTTCCACTTCCGCCTGGTTGATGGTGTCAGTCTTGCCCGCGAAAAACATCTGTTGCGCCGCCAAGAAGAATTTCTCAATATCGCCCTGGAGTTTTTTTGCTTCAGGATGGTTTGCAAAGAATTGCTGCAACCCCTCCTGGGTAATGGCTGCGCCTGCATAATCATTGAATGCGCGGCTCAAAAGGCGGACCGAATCCTGCAAGCCATTCTGCTGCTTGCGGATACGTCGAATCTCACGTGCGGCGCGACGGAAAGGACTGGCATTCCTGGACTTGAAAGGCAGATAATCGAAACGCCAGGCAAAATACAATACCGCCACCAGCACTGCCACTAAAGACCAACCGAGCTGCTGCGCAATCGGTTGCAGAGGCTGTACCTGCGGTGCTATCGCCGCACGGGGTGTCGCCTGCTCCTCAGTGAGCATAGTAGGCAACATGGGCGCCATCAGGATTTCAGCAGGCTGTAACCTGGCAACCAGCATCTCGTCTCCCTTGCGAAACTGGAGATCCAGGGCGCGCAACGGAATAGGCCGCACATCGCGCAAGGTGCGGAATACCTGCCAGTCGAAAGTCAGGATATGCTTGATGCCCTTGCTGATATGCTCAGTTTTATGGGAAAAATCCCGCAGCTCGATATGCGCGCCAGCACCGCGACGCTTGGGTATGGAGTTTTCATCCAATTCAAATCCGTTTGGCGTGATGACTTCCACGCGCTGCTCCACGACGTCGCCGACGCGATAGCCAATGTCCCGCACAAAGGATTGGGCATCGATGCTTTTTTCAGCAGCCAATACAGGCAATGCCAGGAATAGCAAAGACCACAATACACGTCTCATCAACTAGCCTCCAAAAGATGACGCGTCAGCAAACCGGCATCAAATTTATCTTCAATAAAGAATGGCGCTCGCGCGCCAAAGCGGCGGCACAGTTTCTTAAGCTCTTCCTTGCGCGCGAGATAGCGCTGCTCGATCTCCCGCTTGAGGCTGCTCCGCAGGAATATGGAGCGATCACCACCACCTTCCATATCCCGCACCCGCGCCCAACCCCACTCGGGCAAGTCGCGGTATTCGCTGCTGTCCCACAGCACCAGCGGCACGACATCGTGCGCGGAAAAGGCTGTGAGTGTTTTATTGAGCAAACCTTCATCCAGGTGAAAATCGGAAATCAAAAAAACCAATGAGCGGCTAGGACGTACCAGATCAATCGCGTGCGGCAAGCCCAGCGCACCGGATTGAGGGCGAATATCCGCATTGAATACCTTGCCATGCAACTCCTGAGCCAGGCCGCGCCGCGCTGAGGGCGGCATGAACAAATCCTGCCGCACGCTATCGTCGCAGGCCAACAAGGAAAATGCATCGCCATGCCGAGTGCTCGACCAGGCAATTGCCGCAGTGATATCCGCAAGCAAACGCTTCTTTTCGGCATTGCCCGCAAACCGCATGGAGGCAGACACATCCAGCAAGGCATAAACCACGATGGCACCCCGCTCGAAGAACGAACGCACCACAAACTTTCGTGGAATCATGCGCAAACTGGCCCGTAAATCCAAACGCCTGGGATCAGGGTTATCCATGAATGGCACATAGCCTGCAAAATCAGCGCCGTTACCCGGCGTGCGCGTGGCATGGGCGCCCGGCTGTACGCCACGGGCGCGCCAGCGCAGGTGATAGTAAAATTCCTGTGGAGTGAAACTTGCCAAAATAACGCCTGCCTTTTAATAAACTACACAGATCAGGGCGCAGGAATTTTGTTCAGGACACCACTCAACAATGCAGGGGCAATGTCGTCTCGACGCAGTTCATAAGCCGGAGTGAAGAATATTCTGTGGCCAACAGTTTCAGGGAAGACCGCACGAATATCATCCGGCGTCAGGTAATCGCGCCCTTCAAGCCAGGCGCGCGTGCGCGCCGCGCGCATCAACATTGCCATACCGCGAGGACTGGCTCCGCCAGCCACCAGCCGGTCGATGTCCACATCTTCGATCTGCACGCCGATGCGTTCCGGGTGCCGCAATGCCTGCCAGATGTTTACGGCATAATCCTGCAATGCCAACTCAGAGCGTACACTTTCCTGAATAACGGCAGAAACCGCATTCAACTTGTCGTAAGGCACCAATGCAGAATCCAGTGTATTGATCAATGCATCGGCATCATGGAAGCGCGTGCTGAACATCAAGTCCCGCTGAACCTCCCTGTCCTCAGGCGCTGTCACGGAGATTTCCATGAAGAAGCGGTCGCGGGCGGCTGCGGGCAACTCAAAGGTTTCCTCACGCTCCAAGCCGTTACGATCGGCAAATACGGTCAAGTGTGGAAAGATGTAGTCACGATTGAAGGCATTGACGCTACGCTCTGCCATGAGACGCAGTAGCAGAGAATGCGCTTGCGGGCGGGCGCGGTTGATTTCGTTGAAGAAAAATACAGCAAGGTCTTCCTCATGCCGCAGCAATGGACCAGGCGCGACAGCAGGCTGGCCTTTCTCATCAATGTAGGCATGGTAGAGAAAATCACCAGGCATCAGGTCAATAGCGCCCTCAATCCGCTGATAAGCGCCGCCCAGCAACCGGGCTGCGGCTTTCAGGAGCGTTGTCTTGCCGACACCGACATCACCTTCCAGCAGGACATGACCACGCGAGAAGATGGCAATCGTCAGTGCGCGAACCTGTTTCTCCAGCCCCAGCACTACCTTATTGATAGATTGCTCAAAGGATAATGCGCGTTCCCGCCACTCGTTCAAATTGATTTGTTCTTGCATGGTATTGCATCCCGCTGACTGAAGATTTTATTTAAATGACACTCTTGCAAAATGCCATTTAAATACCTCATCACCCGCGCTTAGTCAGTAAAAAGGCTGATGCCCCCAAAGGTCATCAGCCTTCCTCATACCACTATGATTACTTCACATCAAATGTGAAAGTACCAGTCGCCTTGGCATTAGCAATACGCTTGGCATTGCGCTCATCAATTGCCTTGATAGCCTGCTCTTGCTTGCTGAGCTCAGCAGGATCGTGCTTGGGGTCGTACTTGGAACCAGCAATCTTTTCAGGATAGCCAGGTTTAGCTTGCCAGCAATCGCCAGGCGCACGGCAGGTTTGTCCGTCGTAAGCGAAAGCAAGGCCAGAGGCAACCATCGCACCTACGGTTGCTACTAATGTCAAAACGCGCTTCATTGATATCTCCTTGTGTTATGGTTGCTGGTGGTACTGCTTGATCCATCGGGAGCCACCAGTAGCATCCCGGCAGAATTAAATCCTTGACTGCTGTTCAGAAGATTTAAGAGTCTTTGTGCTCAAAAGTATCAACAGCCTTTTTGGCTTTTTCCGGGGCAGTGTGCAAAGCACGAACCCAGCTCATGATGTGCAATATCTCATCTTGAGTCAGCAAACCTTGCTGCGGCCCCATCATGCCGGCCGCACCGCCAAAAATGGTCTCAAACAGGCCCTTGTCTTCTAGGTTGGTGGGATAAGTCCAGTAATCATCTGCCAACGCAGGCCCCAGCTTACCTTCAGCCAAATGCCCGTGACAGCCTGAGCATGCAGTGGCGAATATCACATACCCCTTGTTCAAGGCTTCCTGGTCACCGTTATATGGATTTTTACCTGTATTCCTGAACTCCAGCACCTGAGGCGTATCATCCTCGCCACTGGTATCCAGCACATCACCAGACACCGTCCCGCGGAACTCCAGTTCGGCCTGTGCCGATGCCAGGAACATTCCTGTTGCCAGCGCTATACTCAACCCGCTTACTACTGCTATTTTCTTAAACATTGCTACCCCACAGAATTACATAAACACTAAATAGGCAAGAGAGGAATGTGCTCTCGCTTGAGCACTGCATTGATCTCTTCCTGGCTGGAGGCAATCGCCTTATCCAACTCAGCCTTCAAGGCCTCATCGCCAAGCCGAACACCCATTACAACTTCATACTGCATTGGAATCTTGCTGCCATTGGCTCGCTGCGCATCATCCTTGATCAACACCATATTCAGAGGTGTCGTGGATTCCGCGACATATTTGGCAACCGATGGTGCCCACAACGCTGCACCATGCAATTTCATGGTGATCACATCATCCACCAGCTTGCGCTCATCAATCTTGACATAACGGTTACGTGTGGATTTGAAATCAGTCAGTTCAACCAAATAGTCGAACATGTCATCAAAGCGCCCAATCTCAAGCATCATGTTCTTAGCTGGACTATCTGGCAGAAATCCCAGCCTGAAGTTACGCTCCTTGAGATACGGATGATCCCAGGAGGCAATATCAATTTCTCTGTCCTTGCGTGTGACAAACACATAGCCAGACTTATAGTAGGTTTGGGTAGTGAGCACACGAGGATCACCCTTATCCAAACCCATCAATACATCACACTGCTTTTTATCCAGAAAATCCCGCACGGCATAACGTGCATCTGCCCACCACACAAATGTCACCTTACGATCCATGGCCTTGCCCATGATCTTAGCAATTTCGTTTTCAAACCCTTGTTGCTTGTCATTTGAGTAAGGCAACTCATCCTTGCCGGCACAAACTCTCAGTTCACCAGCAGCTTGAGCCTGCAACGCCATCATGCCCATAAAACCCACCAACACAGATTTCACAGCGTTGATACAGGACTTCTTATTCACAATATGCATGTATGCTTACTTCCAGATTCTATTGAGTTGCCGGGGCAGCCAGGCCGCCCCGGAACATGACATCAGCTTGTCGTTAAATTACAGGCTGAACACCATCAGGCCACCACCCATTTGGGTATGGTTCTGCAGTTCCTTGAAGGCACCTACAGCACCCAGACCAGCGCTAGGATCGGTCAAGTCGAATACCAGACCAACGCCAGGCCAACCACCTACACCGTACATAGAACCGATGTATTGCTTACCCTTGAACTGGTAAGTCATAGGAGCGCCGATACCACCGGATGGCATCTTGAACTTCCACAGTTCCTTACCGTTGTCCTTGTCCAGAGCCTTGATGTAGCCATCAAGCGTGTTGTAAGCAACCAGGCCGCCCTTGGTAGCGAGAGTACCGCCCCAAACAGCGAACTTCTCCCACTTGGTCCACTTGTACTTGCCAGTCACAATGTCCATGGCGCGTACTTGACCCATTTCCTTCTTGGTTGGGCCGCTAGGTCCAGGGTACATCGCCAGGGTTGCACCTACGAAGAACTGACCAGCACGGTATGGCAGCATGAACGGCTCCCAATCCATACAAATGTGGTTCAAACCTGCGTAAACGATAGGCTCGTCAAGATCCAATGCATCCAGACCTTGGTTGTGGAAACCCATGGCGGAAGGACATACGTTGGTGCTCTTGTGGTCCATGCGTGTGCTGAACTCAGGATCACGGACTGGAGTACCGGTCTTGAGGTCGACCTTCTTGAACACGTTCACTGCTGGATCAACCTTGGCAGCCTGAATCAGGTTACCGTTGTCGCGGTTCAGTGTGTACATGATGCCGTTACGGTCAATGTGAGTCAGCAGAGGAGTTACTTTGCCGTCAACCTTGTGATCGGAAAGAATCATTTGGTTCACACCAGCGAAGTCCCACTCGTCGTGAGGAGTCTTTTGGTAGCCCCACTTGGCTTCGCCTGTGTCCAGGTCACGTGCCCAGATGGTCATGGTCCACTTGTTGTCGCCAGGACGCATGGTTTCGTTCCATGGTGCTGGGTTACCGGAACCGTAGTAGAACAGGTTCAACTTAGGATCGTAAGCATACCAACCCCAGTTAGTACCGCCACCAATCTTCCATGCATCACCTTCCCAAGTCTTCAGACCCAGGCCGAATTGACCATAGTGAGGATTGTCGCTGTTGAAGTTCTTGGCCAGACGCACTTCTTCGTCAGGACCAGTTGCAAAGGCACGCCATTGCAGTTCGCCGGTCTTCAGATTGAAGGAATTAACAGCGCCACGAACACCCAGTTCAGCACCGGAGCAGCCAATCAGGACGCTGTTCTTGACGACGTATGGAGCCTGGGTCAGCGTAGCGCCAACCTTGGGATCGCAAACTTCGATTTCCCATACAACCTTACCTGTCTTGGCATCAAGTGCAAGCAACTTACCATCCAGTTGCTTCTTCACAATCTTGCCGTCGCCGTAAGCCACGCCACGGTCAACGATGTCACAACATGCAACAGCCTTGACGGAAGCCACTTGCTTTGGCTTGTGCTGCCAGGCAATCACACCAGGATCGTTCAGATTGATCGCAAATGTGTTGTTAGGGAAAGCACTATGGATATACATCATGTCGCCAATCACAAGTGGCGCACCTTCGTGCCCATGCAATACGCCAGTGGAGAAGGACCAAGCGGCCTTCAGGTTCTTGACGTTGCCCTTGTTGATCTGGTTCAGTGTGCTATTGTGCTGACCATTGTAGTTACCGGTCTGCAAAGCCCAGTTGTCTGCTTTACTTTGCAAATTCAGGACTTCCTGATTTGCCTGAGCACCTTGCATCGCCGCCAGTACCAGCACACTGCTCACTGCAGCGCTGATACCGATGTTGGCTACTCTGCCTTTCATATACCTCTCCTCATTCTGGTTTGATTACAAACTCCCTGCCGATCCGTTGTTACTCGGCAGAAACAATTCTTAACAATTTGTAACATTCCACATAGATGAAAGATTCCCTACAAAACGGGAAAGTGTTCACATAAAAACCATGAGGCTATTGATGCGGAGGATATTGAATTAGCGGCATATTGCCCAAAACAGTGCTGATTGCACCATAGTAAAAATCAGCTAACTATCTGTTAATCAACCGCTAAAAGAAGGTGATATTGTTTGGGATAAAATCCCGAACAATCTAAGGATTATCTTGGGAAGGTTGCAAGAAAATGCTACTGGGAAGCAGCATAGGTTGTCAGCCTATACTCAGGAAATATTCAATATCCGGCATTCAGCAACGCCTGATACCCTGCCACATAATCTGGATAGATAAATCGGTAACCTGTCGCCAGCATGCGCTGGTTGCTTAACCGCTTGTTTCCCGCAACCGTGGGGGTCGCAATAGTTTCGGCTTCAACCTGGAGTTGCTGCGCAAGCCAGTGCAACACGTCATATAAGGCTACTGGTTGAGAATCGGTAACAAGATATAATCGCGCCGGTGTCGCATACTCCAACTGCCCGATCAGGTATTGAATGAATGCGGCCCCATCATCCCTGTGGATGCGGTTGGTCCAGCCGTTTTTGGGCGGCCATTGTGCTGGCACTTGCGCCAAGCGGATCATACGTGTGCGGCCTGGGCCGTAAATACCAGAAAATCTCAGCACAGTAGCAGGATAGCCAGCAAGTAAAGCCTCTGCCTCCAGCATGCGCTGTCCGCTAAAATCCGTTGGCAGTGGCGGTATATCCTCATCCAGCCACTCATGCGTTTCCTGACCATAGACGCCAGTACTGGAGACGAAAAATATATGCTGCAACGGCACGTTTTTCAGTGCTGCCAATACATTGCGCAAGCCCTCGACATAACTAAGACGATAATTTTCATCGCTATGTTCGGTAGCCGCCACGCAGTACACCAGTATCTCTGGTTGGATCGTGGCAATTCGCTCTAAGGTCGTGGGAGAGGCTACATCGGCAGTCATCAATTGCACTCCAGCAGGCATGGTCTTGACAGAACGGCGTAACCCAATCACTTCATTTCCTGCTTCTGCCAAACGGCGCGCAAGCTCCATCCCCAAGTCACCGCAACCAGCGACCAGAATCCTACTCATTTGACAGCTGGCGCGGCCCACTCGCCACTGAGGAATTTTTCCGCGCGGAACAAGGCGACAATGGTTTTGCCATCTGTCAGCTCACCAGCTTGAATCATCTTCAGGGATTGCTCCAAGCTCGCTTCGAACAGCTGCAAGGCTTCATCCTCATCCCGGTTATGCTCTCCAGAAGATAGCCCGCGCGCCAGATAGATATGGATGACTTCATTAGAATAGCCAATGCAGGGATGTTGCAAACCCAGATAAACCCACTCTTGCGCACTGTAGCCGGTTTCCTCCAGCAATTCGCGCCGCCCGGTTTCCAGGGGAGGTTCCCCTGCATCAATCTTGCCTGCTGGCAATTCGATAAACACCCGGCCCAAGGGATAACGGAATTGCCGCTCCAACAGCAAGTTACCATTCCCCAGCACCGGCACCACCACGACGGCTCCAGGATGAATGACATACTCCCGCTGACTGGTCGCACCGGAAGGCACCTTGACCTGATCGCGCTTGACCAGCAGCATGCCGCCTTCGGCAATGGTTTCCGAGGACAATGTGACCTCGGTGAGGTCATGATCACTATATGGTTGATGACTCATGAGCATGAAGACAAGTTTTTAAGGGTAGCCCGCTCATGCCTTGCGCCAGAGATAGCGGTAGACAAAACCGGGGAAAGCAAACACCAAAAACAGGCTGAAGGTAATGGCGTAAAACTCCCAACCTTGCGCCGCTATCTGGCCGATACTGCCGCGCTCCACCAGGATGGCAATACCGCCGACGATGAAGTACAGCACGATCAGCTCAAGCAAGCTCCAGCCGATGGCTTTTTGCTGACCATTGACCGGAATCAGATAAAACAGGCGTTCTGAAAACCATGGCAGATTGGCCGCCAGCAACGCCAACAATAGCAGAATGGTAATTGTCATGAACGCAAGGATACCTCAGGAGCAGTTTTCACTGTTTCCGCCGGGTTATTGAATGCTATGTAGAATGGCATAGGCGCATATATCCATCAACTGTTGCGGGAACATCCCCAATAGCAGCAAACCGATCGCGTTCACGCTCAGAACCAGCCTCATGTCGAATGGTGCTGTAATCACATGACGATCTTCCGCATCATCGAAATACATATATTTGACCACGCGGAGATAATAGAAAGCGCCTATCAATGCCATGATCACGGCGAATACTACCAGCTCGGTGAAACCTGCCTGCAAGGCGGCCTGCAACACAGTGAACTTGGCATAGAAACCCAGGGTCGGCGGTATTCCTGCCATGGTAAACATCGTCAGTAGCATGAGGAAGGCATACCAGGGACTACGCTGGTTCAATCCCTTGAAATCCTCCAGCCTGTCCGCTTCAAACCCTTTGCGGCTCAAGAGCATGATCACGCCAAATGCGACGAGTGCCATCAGCACATAAGACAAGATGTAGAAAGTCGCCGAAGCATAGCCATTGAGGCTGACGCTCAACAAGCCAAGCATCATGAAGCCTATGTGGGAGATCGTGGAGTAGGCCAGCATACGTTTGATATTGGTCTGCGCAATCGCGGCAATATTCCCGATGATCATGGACAAGATTGCCATGATGATCAGCATCCCCTGCCAATCAACCGCCAAGACAAACATAGCCTGAATCAGCAGACGCATCACCATGGCAAAGGCCGCGATCTTGGTTGCCGATCCAATAAACAGAGTCACTGCCGTTGGAGAGCCGTGATAAACATCAGGCACCCACATCTGGAATGGTGCAGCGCCCAGCTTGAAGGCGAGGCCAGCAACAATGAACACCAGTCCCAGCACCAGCACACCATGATCCGGCACGCCGGTCAGCAGCGCCTCGGCAACGCTTGATACATTCAGGCTGCCGGTCACGCCATAAAGCATGGACATGCCATACAACAGCATGCCGGAGGCAAGTGCACCCAGCACGAAATACTTCATTGCGGCTTCGGTAGAGCTGGCATTGCTGCGGTCAAGCGCCACCAGTGCATACAGCGATAGCGAGAGTAGTTCCAGTCCGATATATAGCGTGAGAAAGTGCTGCCCCGATACCATGACCATCATGCCCAAGGTCGAGAACAGCACCAATGCATAAAACTCACCACGGAACATGCCGCGTAGGTGAATGTAATCACGGGTGTAAATCAGGGTCACGAAAGTGGCCAGATATATTCCCAGCTTTAAAATATCGGCGAGTGCATCATCCACAAACATGCCATTAAATGCATAGGCCACTGCAGTAGAATGCGTCAGCAATGTCACGGATGCCGCTGCCAGCAGCGCCATCTGCGTAAGGATATAAATCAGGAAGCGATTCGATGGCTTGAGGAATAAATCCAGCAGTAGAATAACCATCGCCATCACAAGTACGACGATTTCCGGCAGCGCTGTCATCAGATCAAAGGATATGGCGTTCATTTATTATCTTCTCGTCACGATTACAGTGGCGGCAACTTGCTCAGCGCCATGTGTTCAAGCAACTGGCCCACAGTGGCATGCGTCATTTCGGTAATGGGCTGTGGATAGATGCCAAAACCCAGCACCAGGACGGCCAGCAGCGCCAGGATGAAAAACTCTCGGCAATTGATATCCTTCAGAGCTGCCACCTGTGGATTGGCTACTTCGCCATAATAGACCCGCTTGATCATCCACAAGGTGTAGGCTGCGCCGGTAATCAGGGTTGTGGCCGCCAGGAAGGCATACCAGAAATTCACCTGAATCGAGCCCAGGATCACCATGAACTCACCAACGAAGCCTGAAGTACCCGGCAAGCCGGAATTGGCCATGGCGAACAGCACCGCAAATGCCGTGAAGACGGGCATGGTATTGACCACACCGCCGTAATCCGCGATCTGGCGACTATGCATGCGGTCATAGAGAACGCCCACGCAGAGGAACATCGCGGAGGAAATGAAGCCATGGGAGATCATCTGCACCACGGCGCCTTCCATGCCCAGCGGATTGAAGATGAAGAAGCCTAGCGTGACAAACCCCATATGGGAGATGGAAGAATAGGCGATCAGCTTCTTCATGTCCTTCTGTACCAGCGCCACCAGCGCGATATACACCACAGCAATCAATGACAGCGTGATCATGAAGCCGGAAAGATAATGGGAAGCATCGGGCGCAATCGGCATGGCGAAGCGCAAAAAGCTGTAGCCACCCAGCTTGAGCGCAATCGCTGCCAGCACTACCGAGCCGCCGGTCGGCGCCTCGACGTGGGCATCCGGCAGCCAGGTATGTACGGGCCACATCGGGATCTTGACGGCAAACGCCATGAAGAAGGCAATAAATATCCAGATCTGCACATTCAGCGCCAGCGGCATGCGGTAGTACTCGACAATATCGAAAGTGCCGCTCTGGAGATAAAGGTAAATAAATGCCACCAGCATCAGCAGGGAGCCAAGCAAGGTGTACAGGAAGAACTTGATGGTGGCATAAACGCGGTTCGGCCCACCCCATATGCCAATCACCAGGAACATGGGAATCAGCATGGCTTCCCAGAAGATATAGTAGAGAATCGCATCCAGCGCGGCGAACACGCCGATCATGATACCGGACATGATGAGGAAGGCCGCCATATATTGGGCGACACGTTTCTCGATTACTTCCCAGCCTGCCAGTACTACGATGAAAGTCGTGAAGCTGGTCAGCAAAATCAAGGGGACAGCAATACCGTCCACGCCCAGATGATATTGGATATTGAACGCAGGTACCCACTCCATACGCTCCACAAACTGGAATCCAGCAAATTGGTTATCAAAACCCAGGTAAAGCGGCACGGTTACGGCAAAACCCGCAATACTGCCCAGCAGAGCCAGCCAGCGTGCAGCACCGGCATTCTTGTCCCCACCAGTAAACAGTACCAGTACGCCCGCCAGGATAGGCACCCAGATAGACAGGCTCAGAAAAGGTAAGTCATTCATAGCTTGTTATATTTTCATGAAGACGGTAAGCAAGAGGAAAACGCCGATGATCATGGCAAACGCATAGTGATAGACCAAGCCGGTCTGCAGACGCCTGACCAAGCCAGCGACACATGCCACCAACCGGGCCGAGCCATTGACCAGCAGCCCATCGATCAGCTTCACGTCGCCGATCTGCCAGAGCTTGTTCCCAATAAAACGGGAGCCGCCGGCAAAAAATCTTTCATTGAAGCTATCGAAGCCGTACTTGTTGTCGAGAATTCGGTAAATCAGCCCAAACCTGTTCTTGATGGCGGCAGGGATATCCGGGCGCTTCATATAGAAGAACCAGGCCAGTGCTACGCCTGAGGCCGCGAGGATGAATGGCAGCGCAGTCAAGCCATGCAACGCCATGGCGCCAGCGCCATGGAAATGGTGGGCCAGCTCATGCATCGCACCATGCTGCTGATGATCTACATAAATGACATCGTTGAAATAATCGCCAAACACCATCCAGTCAATCGCAATGTAGCCGATGATCACCGAAGGAATCGCCAACAATATCAATGGCACAGTCACGACCCATGGCGATTCATGCGGCTTGTCGTTCGGCCCCAGGCCATGATGATGTTCGTCGTGCTCGTCATCGTGATGGTGGTGATCATGTGCCTTGTGCTGCATCCACTTTTCCTTGCCATGGAAAACCAGGAAATACATGCGGAAGGAATAGAAGGCCGTGACAAACACGCCTGCGAGTACCGCAAAATAGGCAAAACCGCTACCCGGGATATGCGAAAACTGTACTGCCTCGATGATGGAGTCCTTGGAATAGAAACCGCTGAACCATGGCGTGCCGATCAGTGCCAGGGAACCGATCAGCGAAGTGATCCAGGTAATCGGCATGTATTTGCGCAGGCCGCCCATGTTGCGCATATCCTGGTCGTGGTGCATGCCCATGATCACAGAACCTGCACCGAGGAACAGTAGTGCCTTGAAGAAAGCGTGCGTCATCAGGTGGAAAATCGCCACGGAATAGGCGGATACACCCAGCGCCACTGTCATGTAACCGAGCTGGGACAACGTGGAGTAAGCCACCACTCGCTTGATATCGTTCTGGATGATGCCCAGGAAGCCCATGAACAATGCAGTTATCGCGCCGATCACCAGCACGAACGATAGCGCGGTGCTGGACAATTCATATAGCGGCGACATGCGGGCCACCATGAAGATACCGGCTGTCACCATCGTCGCAGCATGGATCAGAGCTGAGATTGGAGTGGGGCCTTCCATGGAGTCCGGCAGCCAGACATGCAACGGCACCTGCGCGGACTTGCCCATGGCACCGATGAACAGCAGAATGCAGATAACGGTCATCAAGGACCATGCATGCCCTGGAATCAGTTCGACCGTCGCATCGGTAAATTGTGGTGCCATCGAAAATACGGCAGCGTAATCCAGGCTACCCAGATAGTAGAGCACCATACCGATGCCAAGCAGAAAGCCGAAATCGCCCACGCGATTGACCAGGAATGCCTTGAGGTTGGCATAGACTGCAGTCGGCCGTTGGTACCAAAAGCCAATCAATAGATAGGACACCAGACCCACGGCTTCCCAGCCGAAGAACAATTGCATGAAGTTATTGCTCATCACCAGCATCAGCATGGAGAAGGTGAACAGCGAGATATAACTGAAGAAGCGGCTATAGCCGGGGTCTTCCGCCATGTAGCCTATAGTGTAGATATGCACCATCAGCGAAACAAAGGTCACCACCACCATCATGGTTGCGGTCAAGGTATCCACCAGGAAGCCGACCTCGAAGCGGTGGCCGCCGCTAGTTAACCAGGTATAAACCGCACCATTGAACACATTGCCCTGCAACGCATCCATAAATACGCATACTGACAAGGCGAACGATGCCGCCACGCCCGCAATCGTGATCCAGTGCGCCGATGCGCGAGGCAGGCTGCGACCAAACAACCCAACAATGACAGCAGCAAACAATGGCAGCAATGGAATCCAAAGATACAGACTTTGCACTGTCATGCCATCCCCCTGGAATGCCGACAGGAAATACGCGGAATTTGCATGTACTAACCTTTCAAGCTGCCAATATCATCGACATTGATGGTTCTCAGATTGCGGAACAGCAACACAAGAATCGCCAGGCCGATCGCAGACTCCGCTGCGGCGACGGTAAGGATGAAGAATACGAATATCTGGCCCGCAATATCATTCAGATAGTGCGAAAACGCGATGAAATTCATGTTCACTGCCAGCAGCATCAGTTCAATTGCCATCAGCAGCACAATCACATTTTTGCGGTTCAGAAAAATGCCAATCACGCTAATGGCAAACAATATCGATCCCAGAATCAGGTAGTGGGAAAGCCCTACACTCATCAGATTTGCCATCATCATTTTTTCTCCGCCTCGGATTCAGGAACCACCGCGGCTTCTTTCTCGGCCTGCATGCTGACAATGCGGATACGATCGGCACGCTTGACCTTGACTTGCTCGGCAGGATCCATGAATTTCGAATCCTTGCGGTCGCGCAGGGTCAGCGCAATCGCTGCCACGATCGCTACCAGCAGCACCACCGAGGCCAGCTCGAATGGCAACAAGTAGTCGGTATAAAGCTGGCGGCCAATTTCGGCGGTATTACTGTAAGTAGCAGGCCTGGGCGACGGAGCAGTGAGCATATCCGCGCTGAAGTGCTTGCTGCTCAGTATCATCACCATTTCCGCAGCCATGAGGATGCCGACAGGCAAGGCAACAGGCAGCGCATTCCAGAACCCCTCACGCAGCTTGTCAAGATTGATGTCCAGCATCATCACCACAAACAAGAAGAGCACCATCACCGCGCCGACATAGACCAGCACCAGCGCAATGGCCAGAAATTCGGCTTCCAGCAACAGCCATATTCCTGCGGCTGTAAAAAAAGCCAGCACCAAGAAAAGTGCCGCATGCACTGGGTTGCGCGCAGTGATCACGCGCAAGCCGGCAAACAGCAGGATGGCGGCCAACGCATAAAAGACATAATCCTGGAATATCATGATGATCTCCGTAGAGCAGAGGAGACAGACTTCATATGCTTAAGCCCACGCATTTCCTTGAAGCCAGCTAGCCTCCCGTAGCTTTCTTCCCTAGCGATACTTAGCATCTACAGTCCTATCCGCAGCAATCTGCTCTTCGTATTTATCGCCTACCGCCAGCAACATAGGTTTGGTGTATAGCAAATCACCACGCTTCTCGCCGTGGTAATCAAAAATCCTAGTCTCGACGATCGAGTCCACAGGGCAGGACTCCTCGCAAAAGCCGCAGAAAATGCACTTGGTCAGGTCGATGTCGTAACGCGTGGTGCGACGGGTATTGTCTTCCCGCTGCTCGGACTCGATCGTGATCGCCATCGCGGGACATACTGCTTCACACAGCTTGCAGGCAATACAGCGCTCTTCCCCGTTTGGATAACGCCGCAATGCATGCAGGCCACGAAAACGCGGGCTGATCGGTGTGCGCTCCTCCGGAAACTGTACCGTGATCTTGCGGGCGAAGAAATAACGCCCGGTCAGGGCCATGCCCTTGACCAGCTCAAGCAGCATGAAACTTGAAAACAACTCTTTTATCTTACTGATCATCACTGATTCTCAATGAAACAAATAAGCCCATGGAGTCTGCATCATTGCCCCCACGAACAGGATCCAGACCAGCGTCACGGGAATGAACACCTTCCAGCCCAGGCGCATGATCTGGTCATAGCGGTAGCGGGGGAAAGTCGCCCGGAACCACAGGAAGAAAAACAGCAAGCCAGCGACCTTGAGCAACAGCCAGACAATGCTGTCCGGCAGGAACGGCACCGGAGACAGCCAGCCGCCCAAGAACATGATGGCGGCCAGTGTCGCGACCAGGATCATGTTGGCATATTCGGCCAGAAAGAATACGGCAAACGCCATACCGGAATATTCCACATGGAAGCCAGCGACGATTTCGGATTCGCCTTCGGCCACGTCGAACGGCGCGCGGTTGGTTTCTGCCACGGCACTGATGAAATACACGACGAACAACGGAAACAATGGCAGCCAGTACCATTGCCAGAAGCCGCCGGACTGCGCCAGCACGATCTTGCCGAGGTTGAGGCTATTGGCGGACATCAGCACGCCGACCAATGCGAAACCCATGGCGATTTCATAGGAAACGATCTGCGCCGCCGAACGCATTGCGCCAAGGAACGCATATTTGGAATTGGAGGCCCAACCCGCGATAATGACACCGTAAACCCCAACCGAAGTCATGGCCAGGATGTAAAGCAGGCCTGCATCGATATCCGCCAGCACCAAGGTCAGGTCGAACGGGATAACGGCCCAAGCCGCAAATGCAGGCGCAATGGCGAGAACCGGTCCCAGCAAAAACAAGGTACGGTTGGCTGCGCTGGGGATGATGATTTCTTTCATCAACAACTTCAGGCCGTCAGCAATCGGTTGCAACAGACCATAATATCCGACCCGATTAGGCCCCAGACGCACCTGCATGAAGCCGATGACTTTGCGTTCTGCCAATGTCAGATACGCTACCGCCCCCATTAAAGGCAAAACAATTGCCACGATCTTGAGTAGCGTCCAGAGCACTGGCCAGAGCGGCCCCAAGAGGTTTTGCACAGTTTCCATCATGCCACTACCTCATGTTTTGGCTGCTCCGCAGCCATGCGCTCAACCGTGATTTCGCCCATCAAGTCACCCAGGCCAGCTGTTTCAGGCAATGCTCCTGGAATCCGTACGCAACCGAACGGCACACGGCTGTCTGCATGCGCTTCCAACACAGCACTATCATCGCCCTGCTTGACCAGGATGCGCTCGCCATCATTGATGCCCAGCTTCTGCATCTGCTCGGGATGCAGGGCAGCGAGTACTGCCTTCACGACCTGGCGGGTTTTCTGCAGCGGTGGAGAACGACGCACCATCGCATCGGACTGGAACTGCGGAATCTCGCCTATGCGCTGCAAATCGCCATCAAGCCTGACCTTGACCTCAACTTCAATCAACTCGCGCAGGTTGTTGTTCAATGTACGCCAGACAACCGCGGAAGGTTTCTCGCCACCGAAAATCTCGTTCTTGATCTCTTCGGTACTGTCAAAGTCAAAATTACTGGCGCCGAGCAAATTACCCAGTACGCGCAATACCTTCCATCCAGGGCGGGCCTCACCCAACGCCTTGGTTACTGCAGCAAAACTCTGCACCCTGCCTTCCATGCTCATAAAGGTGCCGGAGGTTTCGGTAAATGGCGTGATCGGCAGAAGGATATCGGCATCCCGCTCTAGGGCTTCGGATTTATAGGCTGTCAGGGCCACCACGCATTCCGCCTGCTGCAATGCTTTTCTCGCCAGGCTGGGGTTGTGGCAATCCATTTCCGGTTCAACATTGACCAGCATATAGGCTTTGCGCGGAGACTCCAGCATGGCGCGCGCATTCAATCCGCCAGCCTTTGGCATAGCGCCCACCAGATTGGCGCCCACGCTGTTGGCACCTGCGCTCAAGACGCCAAATGTGGCTCCGCTCAACGATGAAATCGCTTCTGCAAGGCTGAAAATCTCGGTATAGCGCGGGTGGTATTGAGAAATATTGCCTAGGAACACCGCAGAGCGGGGACTGATCAGTGTCATAGTTTCCCCATGACCCGTCAGACTAAGCGCCATCGCGCGGCTGGATTCCTGCACTTCCACACCTTCGAGCAATTCGCTCAGGGACTTCGGCAGACACAGCGACAGCCGCTCAAGACCGGACACGGCCTTGAGTATCTGCAGCAGCACATCAACCATATCATTGGGCGAGCAGATCGTCTTGTGCTTGACCGGAATCAATGGGTCATCATCTAGCGGGTTCACCAGGGAAAGCTCCGCGCCATTGGCCACCGCCCGGCGGATACGCTGAGCCAGCAAGGGGTGCTCGTTGCGGAGATTGCTGCCGACCACCAGGATACGGTCCATTTCCTGCACATCCGGAATATTGCAACCCATCCAGATTACGCCGAGCCGTTTGCCATCATGCCGAAAATCGGTATGACGCAGGCGGTAATCGACATTATCCGAACCCAGGTCATGAGCAATCCGGGTTGCCAGATATGTCTCCTCCATGGTGCTATTGGGAGAAACCAGCACACCCAACGCATCACCGCTTTCGCTGTTGACGATATCCTTGATCTGGCCTGCTGCAAGTTCCAGGGCAGTTTTCCAGTCGGTTTCGTGCCAAGCTCCATTGTTCTTGACCATGGGAGTTTTGAGACGGTCAGGACTGTTCAGACCTTCATAGGAGAAACGGTCGCGGTCGGAAAGCCAACATTCATTGATGGTTTCCTTTTCGCGCGGCAGCACGCGCATGACCTTGCCATCCTTGATATGCACTTCGATATGCGAGCCGAGGCCATCATGCGCGGCAATGGAAGGGCGGCGGATCAACTCCCAGCTACGCGCCGTATAACGGAAAGGTTTGCTGGTCAACGCGCCCACCGGGCAAAGATCAATGATGTTGCCGGAAAGCTCCGAATCCACGCTTTTGTCGACGTAGGCCGTGATCTCGGCATGCTCACCGCGATTGATCAACCCAAGCTCCATCATGCCGCCGACTTCCTTTAGGAAGCGCACGCAACGCGTGCATTGAATACAACGCGTCATATCGGTGGAAACCAATGGTCCGATGTTCTTGTTGACGACCACGCGCTTGGCCTCGGTATATCGTGAGGCGGGCGCACCATAAGCCATGGCGATGTCCTGCAGGTCACATTCGCCACCTTGATCACAAATCGGGCAATCCAGCGGATGATTGATCAGCAGGAACTCCATCACGCTCTGCTGCGCCTCCACGGCGGCCTTGGAGCGCGTAAATATTCTCATGCCATCTGCAACCGGGGTAGCACAGGCAGGCAATGGCTTATTGAATTTCTCTACCTGTACCAAGCACATGCGGCAATTGGCAGCAACAGAAAGCTTTTTGTGATAACAAAACCGCGGGATGGGAATGCCCAGCTGATCGGCTGCATCAATGATGGTAGAGCCGTGTTCTACTTCGACCAGCTTGCCATCTATCTCAACATTAAGCATAGACTACCTCTTGCTGTGCCTGACTGGATGCCGCCAAGCCATCTTCCACCATGCTGCGCCCATGGCGGATGTAATATTCAAATTCTGGGCGGAAATGCTTGATGAAACTTAGTACCGGCGTTGCCGCCGCATCGCCCAATGCGCAAATGGTGCGGCCGGAAATATTGTTGCTGACGTCGGTCAGCAGGTCCAAATCCTCCATCCGGCCCTCGCCATCCACAATGCGCTTGATCACACGGTACAGCCAGCCCGTGCCCTCACGGCAGGGCGTGCACTGTCCGCAGGATTCCTCGAAGAAGAAATAGGACAGGCGCTTGAGCGTCTTTACCATGCAGGTGGTTTCATCCATGACGATCATGGAACCTGCCCCGAGGCTGGAACCCGCCTTGGCAAGTCCGTCGTAATCCATGGTAGCGTCCATGATGGCTGCCGCAGGCATCACCGCAGTTGACGGCCCCCCGGGAATGACGGCCTTCAGTTGCCGCCCTTTCCAAACGCCTCCAGCCAAGGCCAGCAATTCTGTAAAAGGCGTACCCATCCTGAGTTCGTAGTTTCCGGGTTTGGCAACATGGCCAGAAACCGAGAAAATCTTAGTTCCACCCGAGTTGGCGACACCAAGTTCCTGAAATGCCTGGCCGCCATGCTCCAGGATCCACGGAATGGAAGTGTAGGATTCCGTATTGTTGACGTTGGTCGGCTTGCCGAACACGCCATAGCTGGCCGGGAAAGGCGGCTTGAAGCGCGGTTGGCCCTTTTTCCCCTCGATCGATTCGATCAATGCAGTTTCCTCGCCGCAGATATAGGCGCCATAGCCATGTACCGCGTAAAGGTCAAAACTGAAATTGGTGCCGAACAGGTTTTCACCGAGATACCCCGCCGTACGCGCTTCGTCGAGCGCCGCCTCGAATATCTCGTAATCCTGCCAGATTTCACCGTGAATATAGTTGTAGCCTACCCGCGCGCCCAAGGTATAGGCGGCAATTGCCATTCCCTCGATGAGCTGATGCGGGTTATAACGGATGATATCCCTGTCCTTGAAGGTGCCAGGCTCACCCTCGTCAGTATTGCATACCAGATACTTGGTGCCGTCGAAATAGCGCGGCATGAAGCTCCACTTCAAACCAGTGGGAAAGCCCGCGCCGCCACGCCCGCGCAAACCGGAAAGCTTGACCTGGCTGATAATCTCGGTGGCCTTGACCTTTTCCGTTACCAGCCGCCTCAGCTGAGCATAGCCGCCAAGTTTGAGGTAGGTTTCCAATGACGCTGGATTTTCCTGGCCCACCGTACGCAGGCAAACCAGGGTTTGTGTCACGCTCATTCCAGACCTTCCAGTATTTGATCCACCTTTTCCGGTGTGAGGTATTCATGCATCTGGGTATTGTTGATATGGAACAATGGTGCGCCGCCGCAACACCCCATGCACTCCCCCTCCTTCAAGGTGAAGCGGCCATCTGCCGTAGTTTCGTTGAAGCCAATGCCCAGGCGTTTTTCCAGGTGTTCGACAATTTCAGCAGAGTCACGCAGCATGCAGGAAATATTGGTACAGACGGTAATCTTGTACTTACCCACCGACTCAAGGTCATACATGTTATAAAAAGTCGCCACCTCCAGCGCAGCAATGGCAGGAATGCCAAGGTAATCCGCCACTTCGGCAATTGTCTCCTTGGATAGCCAGCCTTTTTCAGTCTGCGCAATGCGCAGTGCCGACATCACCGCCGCTTGACGCCGATCAGGCGGGTACTTGGTCAGCTCTCGATCTATCTTGGCAAATGCTTCAGCAGACAAACTCATCGGTCAATTTCTCCGAATACAATATCCTGGGTGCCGATAATGGCCACCAGGTCGGCAATCATATGGCCTCGCGTCATTTCGTCTAGAGCTGCCAGGTGAGCAAAGCCCGGTGCGCGAATCTTGAGACGGTAAGGTTTGTTGGCACCGTCGGATATCATGTAGATACCGAATTCACCCTTGGGATGTTCGACTGCAGCATAGGCTTCACCTGCGGGTACGTGAAAGCCTTCAGTAAACAGCTTGAAATGGTGAATCAGCGCTTCCATATCGTGCTTCATCTCCTCGCGAGGCGGTGGCGCGACCTTGGTATTGTCGCTGATCACTGGCCCAGGGTTCTTGCGCAGCCAATCTATGCACTGCTTGATGATGTGGTTGGATTGACGGAACTCCTCGATACGCACCAGATAACGGTCATAGCAATCGCCGTTCACACCCACTGGAATGTCAAAATCCAACCGATCATAGACCTCATAGGGCTGCTTCTTGCGCAAATCCCATGCAAAGCCACTGCCACGCAACATCGGCCCAGTCATTCCCAGCGCCAACGCACGCTCGGGCGATACCACGCCAATACCCACAGTGCGCTGTTTCCAGATACGGTTGTCTGTCAACAGGGTTTCATATTCATCGACATAAGCCGGGAACCGGTTAGTGAAATCCTCGATAAAATCCAGCACCGAGCCCTGGCGATTCTCGTTGAGCTGGCGCACATGCTCCTTACTGCGCACCGCAGACTCCTGATACTGCGGCATGCGGTCCGGCAAATCGCGGTAAACACCGCCCGGACGGTAATAAGCTGCATGCATACGCGCCCCAGAAACGGCTTCGTAGATATCGAACAAATCCTCCCTCTCACGAAATGCGTAGAGGAACACCGTCATCGCCCCCACATCCAGCGCATGCGCGCCCAGCCACAGCAGATGGTTGAGGATGCGGGTGATCTCATCGAACATGACGCGAATGTACTGCGCACGCAAAGGCACGTCCAGTCCGATCAGCTTCTCGATCGCCATGACATAGGCATGCTCATTCGACATCATGGAGACGTAATCCAACCGGTCCATATAAGGCACAGACTGCAAATAGGTACGGTTCTCGGCCAGCTTTTCAGTGGCGCGATGCAACAGGCCGATATGCGGATCGGCGCGCTGGATGACTTCGCCGTCCAGTTCCAGCACCAAACGCAACACTCCGTGCGCGGCAGGATGCTGAGGCCCGAAGTTCATGGTGTAATTACGGATTTCAGCCATGATGGAAACCCTCCTCGCGTATCACTCTAGGCACATTGTTACGCGGATCAATGCTGACAGGCTGGTAGACTACGCGCTGCTGCTCGGGGTCATAGCGCATTTCCACATTCCCGATCATGGGGAAGTCCTTGCGGAACGGATGACCCACAAAGCCATAATCGGTCAGCAGGCGACGCAAATCCGGATGGCCTTCATACATGATGCCGTAAAGGTCGAACGACTCACGCTCGAACCAGTTGGCGACAGGCCAGAGATCAACCATAGTAGGTAATACCGGAAAATCGTCATCAAACGCAAACACTCGCAGGCGCAAACGCTGGTTTAGGCTGATGGACAACAAATGGTAAACAGTGGCATAGCGCATGCCAGACCAAGTACCCTCGCCATACTCGGCATAATCCACACCGCATAAATCAATCAGTTGCTCAAATTTCAGCGAATCATGATCGCGCAATAGACGAGCCACCTCCAGCAAAGATGCCGGTTTGCACTCAATGGTAATCTCACCAACGTGCTCGATGAGACGGATGATGCGATCTCCAAGAACCGCTTGTAGATGCTGTTTTAATTGTTCCAGGCGCGTCATTCAATCCACTTTCAACGAGCAATCGTATTCGTACGCTTAATCTTGTTCTGCAACTGGATAATGCCGTATAGCAATGCTTCAGCAGTGGGTGGACAACCCGGCACATAGACATCCACAGGGACAATCCGGTCACAACCGCGCACAACAGCATAGGAATAATGATAATAACCACCACCATTGGCGCAGGAACCCATGGAAATCACCCAACGCGGCTCCGCCATCTGGTCATAGACCTTACGCAGGGCTGGCGCCATCTTATTGACCAAAGTGCCAGCGACAATCATTACATCAGACTGGCGAGGGCTGGGGCGAAATACAATACCAAAGCGATCAAGGTCATATCGGGCAGCGCCGGCATGCATCATTTCCACCGCACAACAGGCAAGTCCAAACGTCATCGGCCACAAGGAACCGGTACGGGTGTAGTTAATCACCGTATCCAGCGTCGTGGTTACAAAACCCTTTTCGAGCACACCTTCAATACTCATGCCTTGTCACCTCTTACTCCCATTCCAGTGCGCCCTTCATCCACTCATAGACAAAGCCCACCACCAAAATTCCCAAAAATACTAGCATCGCCAGAAACCCAAACAGGCCAATCTCTTGCAGCACTACAGCCCAGGGAAAAAGAAAGGCGATTTCCAGGTCAAACAGAATAAATAGAATCGCCACGAGGTAGTAACGCACGTCAAACTTCATCCGAGCATCTTCAAATGCCTCAAAGCCACATTCATAAGGGGAATTTTTTTCGGCATCAGGTCGATTGGGAGAAACCAGCTTACCCAAAACAATAGGAGCAACGCCTACAGCCAAACCTACGATGATAAACAGCAATATCGGAAAGTAATTTTCCAGCACGCTCAAATCCTATACAAATCAACCAGCCAATCGAAAAGAGTATATTGCAAAAGTTAATTCGATTCTCGCATAAAAACCCTACATCGAACCTTGAATACATCATAGCGCTTATATGTTAACAAATTGTAACATACAAACCACTTCTCAACAGCCCCGGAATCATGACCACCATTCCGTCACGCGCAATATTATTCAACCTGAAACAACTTCCAAATACTCACAAATGATTAGGGAAAGAATCAGCCTGCATCAACATCTCACATCACCAATCAGTAAACCCAAAATGCAAGACAAGAAAAAACCCGCCAAACTCTAGGTTACATGCGGGTTTTGATATGGTTTGATACTATTTGATTTTAATACTTGGTGCCGACGGTGAGACTCGAACTCACACGGCTTTCGCCACTACCCCCTCAAGATAGCGTGTCTACCAATTCCACCACGACGGCAATTGGGCTCAGGCCCGAAAAACTTGAAAATTACTGAGGAACATCCTTTGCCGACTTCGGTTCAGCAGAGTTGGCTGTATCAGATACAGGAGCAGTCTTTACTACAGATTTCTGCACCACACTGACATGCTCGGAACGATGGCTGGCAAGGTATGCCAAGCTCAAACTGGTCGCAAAAAAGATCGCGACACAGATAGCTGTTGCGCGGCTCAGGAAATTCGACGAGCCACTGACGCCGAACAAGCTACCGGAAGCGCCGCTGCCGAAAGCAGCACCCATATCAGCACCCTTGCCATGCTGCAATAACACCAAGCCGACAACAGCCAGCGTTGCAATCACATGAATGACGGTTACGATTGTTTCCATTTTCTCTTCAAAACTCCCTGCCTCACTGAACATCAGCAAGCAGCGCGACAAATACTTTCAAAATCATCGGCATCCAGCGACCCTCTGCCGATCAATCCGCCGTCTATATCCGACATAGACAGTAATTGTGCCGCATTTCTGGAATTTACGCTACCCCCATAGAGAATTCTTACACTTTCCGCAGCGCCGGGGTGCAAGGCTGCGATTCGCTCACGAATGAAGGAGTGCGCGGCACGCGCCTGCTCCGGCGTGGCTGTTTTGTTGGTACCAATGGCCCAGACCGGCTCATAGGCAATCACAGCCTGATCAAGCAACGCCCCGCCAGAAACGGATAGAATGGGATCCAACTGATTAGCAATTGCATATTCCATTACTCCGGATTCACGTTCCTGCAAGGTTTCGCCCACACAAAATATAGGTGTAAGGCCATAACCCTTGGCTATCGCAAATTTTTCCGCAATATTGGCAGCACTTTCACCATAGGCACCATGGCGTTCCGAGTGCCCAACAATTACATAGCTGGCACCAAATTCCTTGAGCATGGCAGCGCTCACTTCACCGGTATACGCGCCATTATCATGACTGGCGACATTTTGCGCACCCCAAGCGATACTAGTGCCTGCAAGAACAGCTTGAGCCTGAAACAGGTAGGGATAAGGAACACAAACAGCGATGTCCACATGACTGACATCGCGCAAACCTTGCGCAAGCGAGTCCAACAACCTTTTGTTTTGGGCAAGGCTGCCATTCATTTTCCAATTGCCGACAACCAGCTTGCGACGCATAAACAACCTGTAAAAAATTTGAGGGATATTACCGTGCTGCCGCCAGGACGGTCAACGCGGGCGGGCTTACGCTGCCGACTGCCAATGCTGCAGGCATAGTTGGATTGACCGCGCGCCCCGAAATTCATTCACCTGCACTTGGTAGACCAGCTGCACCCGCTCCGGCAGAAACTCCTCTTGCCTGAAGAAGATGGCATCAAATACCTGCCCGGACTTCTCCAGATTCAACTTGAGATGGCGCTCACCGACAATGCGCTGCTCCACCACGCGGAATGCATCAAAAAACAGAGGCGGTGGAAACCCTTGCCCCCATACCTGACGATCCAGCGTACACACCATCTCCAAGTTCACATCTTCTACCGCCAGCGAGCCATCCACCTCTATCACCGCCTGCAACTGCTCCGGCGTCAGCAGGCTGGCCACCACCTGCTCGAATGCGGTATTGAAACGAGGAAAATCCTGCTCGCGGATAGTCAATCCCGCCGCCATGGCGTGTCCGCCAAACTTCAATAACAAGCCGGGGTCTCGCTTGGAGAGCATATCCAATGCATCGCGCAGGTGCAGGCCGGGAATCGAGCGTCCGGACCCCTTGATCTCTCCATCGCCCGTCAGCGCGAATGCAATCACTGGGCGATGGAAACGCTCCTTGATGCGTGAAGCAAGAATACCAATCACACCCTGGTGCCAATCCTCCCGGAACAGGCTTAGGCTGTAACGCCCATCCGCATCAATGCCCTCCAGTTCAGCCATGGCATCATCCTGCATTTCAGCCTCAATATGCCGCCTTTCCTGGTTGAGCTCATGCAGCTGCTGCGCCATATCGCGCGCGCGGCCTGCATCCTGCTCCAGCAAGCAGGCGATGCCCAGGGTCATGTCATCCAGCCGTCCCGCTGCATTCAGGCGCGGCCCAATGCTAAATCCAATATCCTGCGGACTGGCCTTGGCAGAGTCGCGCCCCGCCATTTCAAACAGCGCCAAAATACCGGGGCTGCACTTTCCGGCACGTATGCGGCGCAAGCCTTGTTCGACCAGAATACGGTTATTGTTATCCAGCTGCACCAGATCGGCGACTGTACCCAAGGCGACCAGGTCCAGCAGTTCTGTGAGGTTGGGCTCCACAAGCGTGGCAAACGCCCCACGCTGACGCAACTCCGCCCGCAACGCGAGCAGGACATAAAACATCACACCCACGCCTGCCAGATGCTTGCTAGGAAAATCGCACCCCTGCTGATTGGGGTTCACGATACAGGCCGCCTCGGGCATAACCTCCCCAGGCAAGTGGTGGTCGGTCACCAATACCGCAATGCCCAACTGTCGAGCTGCCTCGACACCATCGACACTGGCAATCCCATTATCCACGGTCAGGATCAGATCTGGGGTCTGCTTGGCAGCCAACGCCACAATCTCGGGAGTCAAACCATAGCCATATTCAAACCGGTTAGGCACCAGAAAATCCACCACAGCGCCCATGCTGCGCAGCCCCTTGACAGCCACCGCCGTAGCCGTCGCGCCATCAGCATCGTAATCCCCTACCACCATGATGCGCTTGCCAGCCGCGATTGCATCTGCCAGCAATACCGCCATCTCGGTATTGCCTTTCAGGTTGTCCGGCGGAATCAATCGCGCCAGACCAGCCTCCACTTGCCAGCACTCACTTACGCCACGCGCGGCCAACAACCGAGCCATCACAGGCTGCATGCCTGAGTTTACCAACGCCTCATAAGCATTTTTCTCAACGCTTCTTTGCTTGATCTGCACCATAAAAATACATTTCTATTGCTTGCGGCTTGCGCCAGACTTTCCAGATATCCACTGGTTGCATACTGAGACGCAACATGCGCCCCATCCAGGGAAAATACAATTGCACTTGCTTAACATGCCAACTTTTTAAGGCCTGCCATAATACCTCGCTCCAGCCTGTTTCAAGATCCCTGTATGCTGCTTGCAGCAGTACATGCTCCTGCCGTGGCTGCAACACCGCCTGCATTCCCTGAAAAGTGGCATGCTCCACACCAGTCCGTAACGCCAGACCTTTCAGGCAGTCACTCCCGCCATATGTCTTGCTGAGTACAGTCTCTTCTGCGACAGGCAATGTGCCGCCGCCATATATCCAAAGACTGTTCACGGCTGGCTCACCGCGTGCTTCGCGCGCCTGGTTTACCTCATGTTCAAACAGCAACATCTGCATTTCGTTGAGCAGTTGCCGCCAGCGTTGCGCATCCCTGCCATGCGGCAGACAGGCCGCAACATCACGCCCTACGGCTGCATCCAGTAGCGTTGTGCTTAATTCAGGCGGCGTTTCCAGCCGCATGAACCATCCCGCATGCCCCCCCGGCAACAGCTCAAATCCTTCATCCACAAAATGACGGTTGAGGCTGCCGCGCAATGCCTCCTGTTCATCAGCAGCCAATGCCAGCGGCGCTGGCTGAGCCAGCAGAAAGGAATCTCGCTGCAACAGAAGATGCACCGGGCTTGCCAGCAGCCAGTAAGCGTCATCCGCAGGCAATCCCTGCCCCACACGGGCCAATGCGGCCAGCGGCCAATCCTGCTGCTTAGCCACACCAAACTGCTGACAGAGAAGCTCCTCTGCTGAGACATCCAGCCACTCCACCTCGCCACGCGCCAGCATGCGCTGCAACGTATGATCCGCACTCAGCATCGGCAGATTGTCAGGCACATTGGAAAACAGTAATTGTAATTTCACACAGATGTCACTTTGTCATAAAGCATGTTGAGCGCTAAGATAGAAGGCCACTCCCAGCTTAGCATCAAGACGATGGATATTATTTTATGGCGCCACGCTGAAGCCGAGGATGGCTTCCCTGATCTTACACGCAAGCTCACCCCAAAGGGCGAACTGCAGGCGGCCAATATGGCCAATTGGCTGAAGCAGCACATGCCTGCCAATATTCGCATCCTGGTCAGTCCAGCCACCCGCACGCAGCAAACCGCCAGCGCGCTTGGCCTGGAGTTTACCACCGTGGATGCCCTCGCACCCGGCGCATCGCCCCAAGCCCTGCTGGAGGCAGCAGACTGGCCGCTGGGCAAAGAAAGCGTGCTCATCATCGGCCACCAGCCTACTCTGGGTATGGCAGCAGCCTATGCGATGACACGACGCCTGCAATACTGGAGTGTGAAGAAAGGCGCCATCTGGTGGATTGCCAATCGCCGCCGTGGCGAAGAAGAGCAAATCGTATTGCGAGCCATGGTGACGCCGGAACTGGTTGCTCCATCCCAGCATGATTAATCCCATTCAGGAGCGCATGTGAGTACTGTCCTGGTTGCAAATCCTAAGGGCGGCAGCGGCAAGACTACCCTGGCCACCAACCTTGCAGGGTATTTCGCCAGCAGGGGCAAGCATGTCGTGCTTTCCGACATGGACAGGCAGCGTTCCGCGTTGCAATGGCTGGAACGCAGACCCTATAAACTGCCACTGATCCACGGCCAGGATGGCCGAGGCAAATATACCAGCAGCCTCAGCGCGGACTGGACGATCATCGACTCTCCTGCAGGTTTGCGTGGCGACAAGCTCAGCCAAGCCGTCAGCGAAGCTAACTTCATCATTGTTCCCATGCAGCCATCTGCCTTTGACATTGGCGCGACCAAGGAATTTCTGGAAGTGCTGCAACAGGAGAAATCTGTTCGCAAGGGACGCGCTTTCGTGGCAATGATCGGCATGCGTGTGGATCAGCGCACTCGCGCAGCCCAGACCTTGCAGGCATTTCTCGCACAATCGGGTTTCCCTGCCGTAGGCAATCTGCGCAACGCACAGATTTATGCGCTTGCCGCCGAGCAAGGGGCCAGCCTGTTTGATATCCGTCCATCGCAGGTCAGCCGCGATCTGCAGCAATGGGCGCCTTTGCTGCACTGGCTGGTCAAACAAAGCAAACAACAAAAATAACCATTACCCACAACTGTCACCCGGAGGCCGCATGCCCAACGAAATCGAGCTCAAGCTGCGTATCGCCAAAGAGGATATTCCACGCCTGCGCCGCCATCCCACCATCCGCCGCCACCTGATGCAGAAAGCTGTCACGCGTCGCTTGGTCAGCACTTACTACGACACTTCCGACCTGCAACTGCTCGACAAACGCGTCAGCCTACGCGTGCGGCGCATGTCCGGAGGCTGGTTCCAGGCAGTCAAAGCGGCGGGACATTCCCTGGCTGGCCTGCACCAGCGGCTGGAGTGGGAGGACATCATTGCCAAGGGTGAGCCCGACTATACCAAGATCACCGATCCCAGCCTGACGCCGATTTTTGATGATTTGATCTTGCGCCGGGCGCTCAAACCCATTTTCACTACCGACATGCGGCGCACGGAATGGCAACTGAATTATCAAGACAGCCATATTGAACTATCGCTGGATGATGGCCTGCTGATTGCAGGCGACCACCAGCAACCGCTGATCGAGATCGAACTGGAACTCAAGCAAGGCGAGGTCGAGCATTTGTTCACGCTGGCGCTGGAGTTGCAGGCCGACATTCCACTCAGCATAGAAAACGTCAGCAAGGCCCAACGCGGCTATGCCCGTTACCGTGATTTTCCGCAACAGGTTTCCAAGGCCAAGCCAGCCGGCATTACCCCAAACGACCAGCCGGACGAAGCATTTGAGAAGGCCGGATGGGAATGTTTACGGCAGTTGCAAAGCAACCAACCGCTAGCCATGCAGGGCACAGACCCGGAAGGCGTACACCAGATGCGTGTCGCATTGCGCCGTCTGAAAATCGTCCTGAAAACCTTTGGCATGCTGCATGCCGATATCCATGAGGAACTTGACTGGTTAGGCGACCTGCTTGCCAAGCCGCGTGACCTGGATGTATTTCTGTATGAAATGCTGCCCGGCATGAAGTTATCCAAGGACGATCTTGCTCGTATTCAGCCTCAGGTTGCCAACGCCCGCAAGCGAGCCTACAGCATGTTTAGAAATGGCTTGAAACAACCGCGCTACCAGCGCCTGTTACTGATACTGGGGCATCTTTTTGCCTCCGGACTGCCTGCAAACCAAGCTGATTTGACACATATCGCATCTCGGCAGTTGCAAAGCCTGCATAAGAAACTACTCAAGCAGGGCAAGCAGCTTGCATCGTTATCGATTGATGAAAAGCACCGGTTACGTGGTCGGGTTCGCCAGTTGCGCTATGCGCTGGAATTTTTTAGTCCACTTTACCTAGATAAAAAACATGCGGGCAAAAAAACAGAAAAACAAGCCACAACGCTGCTGGCTGCCCTGCATGCATTACAGGACAGCCTTGGCATGCTCAATGACATTGCCATCGCTGGCCAAAGACTGCACCACATGAGCCAGCGCAACCCCGCTCTTCACACTATTCGGCTTGACTGGGAAAAAGCCGCCACGAAACAGGAAAAACGCTGCCTTAACGATTTGCCAACAAGCTGGAAAGCCTTGAAACAAGCCACTGTTTTCTGGTAAACGTGCCATGTCAGGCAAAATCCACTACACTCGCGTCCATTCTTTCACTGTACAAAGATAGGGATATCAATGAATCTGGAAAAAGTCATTTTCGGCTTCTTCATCGTCCTGGCGATGACCCTCAATTTCGGCTTCTTCGTTGGCGGCACCGGCAACCCGATCGAGCATCATATTTATGAGCTCTATGCCGCTATCGTCGTCAACCTGATCGCTACCGTGCTCAAATTTGGCGACCGCACCCAGATCGGCGCCATCCACCTGTCCACTAGTCTGGTCGCCGACCTGCAGCTGATCGCTGCCGCCGTGGTCTGGGTCGCCACCAGCGCGGATGACTCGGGCACTGCGGCGCGCGTCGTTTCCCTGAGCGGTGGCGCGTTGCTGGCCAATATCACCTCGGTCGTCCTGCTGCTCGCGGAAACCATCACATTGCGCCGGTAAATATTGAGCGGAACCGCTGGTGAATAATATTTTCTTCCTGATCCTGCGGCGCATGCGCGCGCCGCTGATCACGGTTATCGTCTGCTATACCATCGCCATTGCAGGCCTGACCCTGATGCCCGGCGTGGATGATCAGGGTAATCCTTGGCATATGAGCTTGTTCGAGGCGTTCTATGTCATCAGCTATACCGCTACCACCATCGGCTTCGGCGAGGTTCCTTTTGCCTATAGCAACGCCCAGCGCCTGTGGATGACGTTTTCCATCTATTTCACCGTCATCCCCTGGTTGTATGCCATTGGTAAAATTATTTCCCTGTTTCAGGATCCCGCGCTCAAGCAGGCAATCACTACCAGCAGCTTTGCTCGCACCGTCGATAACCTGCATGAACCATTCTTTATCGTCTCCGGCTATGGCGAGGCGGGCAGCTTGCTGGTCAAGGCACTGGATCACAAGGGGATACGCGTGGTCGTCACGGAAATCGACCAGGACCGTGTCAACGACCTGGAGCTTGAAGACTACCAGTTCGACATCCCGGTACTTTGCTCCGACGCCAAGATGCCCGATACCCTACTACGCGCCGGCGTGCGTCATCCCATGTGCCACGGCATTGCAGCCCTGACTGATGACGATCATGTCAATCTGGCGATTGCAGTCGCGGCAAAGCTGCTGAACCCCAACCTGATGGTGCTGGCACGTGCGGAAGATGACGATGTAGCAGCCAATATGGCTTCGTTCGGCACCGACCATATCCTCAACCCCTACACGCTGTTTGGCGACCAGCTGGGGATGGAAGTGCATGCCATCGGGACTTACCTGCTGCACCAATGGCTCACCGGCGTGCCGGGAGAATCCCTCTCCCTGCCCCCGGTGCCTCCTATAGGCAAGTGGATCGTGTGTGGCTATGGCCGCTTCGGCAAGGCTGTCGTTGAAAACCTGGAACGCGAGCAGATCTCCACCGTCATCATCGAGGCAGAACCCGAACTCACCCATTGCGACCAATGCATCATCGGCAGCGGCACCGAAGCCGGCACCTTGATGGAAGCCGGCGTGGAGGAAGCCGTGGGTATCGTGGCCGGCACCAACAATGACATCAACAACCTGTCCATTGTGATGACGGCGCATAAAATCAATCCCGCTCTGTTTGTCGTCGTCCGCAAGAACCGCCGCTTCAACGAACCTTTGTTCGACCATTTCAACGCCGACATTTCCATGGACCCCAGCGCCATCATTGCGCATGAGTGCCTGGCACGCATGATCACGCCGCTCATGACGCACTTCCTCGAGCTAGTTCGCACGCAGGACAATAACTGGGCCAACCAGCTGATCAGCCGCATGGTCGAAGTAGTAGGCGAGCATGTTCCGGAAGCATGGGGGGTGACCGTCGATGCAGAGCATAGCCCCGCTGTGGCCAATCTGATTGCCTGGGGCTTGCCGGTCACGCTGGAATCCATCACGCGCGACCCAGGCAATCGCACGGAAAAGCTGGGCCTGGTGCCATTGATGCTGCTGCGTAGCGGCAAATATGAACTCCTGCCGGAAAACCATACTCCGCTACGTGTGGGTGATCGCATCCTCTTCTGCGGCACCCCCAATGCCAAATCCGCGCAGCCGATCACCCTCAGCAATCACAAGACCTTGACCTGGATTATCAATGGCCGGGAAATTGCCGACGGCTGGCTGTGGCGCTGGGCCACCCGCAAGGTCACGCGCTGGCGCAAATCCCTGCGCTCTTTCCAGCCGTTCAACCATACCGATAAGTAAGTCGGCTATTCGCCTGGCAAGCCACGGCGCAAAGCCTTGATGACGCCATGCCTGCGCTTTTCATCAAGACGGCGGCGCTGCGCTCCCAAGCCCGGTCTGGTCGGCTTACGCACCTTGGGCACCACTGCCGCACTATTCACCAACTCCTGCAAACGCTGCAAGGCCTCTGCGCGGTTAAGCTCCTGGCTTCGGTGAGTCTGCGCCTTGATGATAATAACGCCCTCCCGTGTCACCCGGTGGTCGCGCAAGCGCAGCAACCTGGCCTTGACATGCTCGGGCAACGAAGAAGCCCGGATGTCATAACGCAGGTGTATCGCACTGGATACCTTGTTGACATTCTGCCCGCCCGCGCCTTGCGCTCTCACAGCACTCAGCTCTACTTCAGCCGGATTCAACACCACTTCTTCCGTATGCATCATGGCAAACCGCGGTTCAGAACTGCCATTTTTCCATTAACCCCCATCGTTAAGTTTCCTCTTGTTTTTAGCAGTTTAGACTACGGCCTTCATGCATTGGCTCAAGCAACAAAACTTGACCTGTCCTGGCAAAAAAGCCAATATATCGCCTTCAAACAAGGCCTCAAGCCCTAACAACACACCTCGGCCTGATGCAGTATCAGGCCGATGCTACTCAAGCGTATTTTATAAGTTTCCCGGAGAATCCTACATGGCATTGACCCCCGACCTCGACCCTCAAGAGACCCAGGAATGGCTTGATGCCATCTCATCGGTACTTGAGAATGAAGGTACCGAGCGCGCGCACTTCCTGCTGGAAACACTGATCGACAAGGCTCGTCGCTCAGGCGCCTATTTACCGTATAACGCAACCACGGCTTATGTAAACACCATCCCGGTTCATCTGCAGGTCAAGCATCCAGGTGATTCTGCCATGGAGCGTAAAATCCGTGCGCTGATTCGCTGGAATGCCATCATGACAGTATTGCGCGCCAACGAAAAATCTCCTGGCGTCGGTGGCCATATTGCAAGCTTCCAGTCAGCTGCAACCCTGTATGACATCGGTTTCAACCATTTCTTCCGTGCTGCCAATGAAAACTTTGGCGGCGACCTGATCTATTTCCAAGGTCACTCCTCGCCCGGCATCTATGCGCGCGCCTTCCTGGAAGGCCGACTGACTGAAGAGCAAATGTCGCATTTCCGTCTGGAAACAGAGGGCAAGGGACTATCTTCCTATCCTCACCCATGGCTGATGCCTGACTTCTGGCAGTTCCCGACCGTTTCCATGGGCCTGGGACCAATTGCCGGCATCTATCAGGCTCGTTTCCTCAAATACCTGCATAACCGTGGCATTGCCGATACTGCCGACCGCAAGGTCTGGGTGTTCTGCGGTGATGGTGAAATGGACGAGCCGGAATCCATGGGCGCCATCTCCCTGGCTGCACGTGAAAAACTCGACAACCTGATTTTCGTCATCAACTGTAACCTGCAGCGCCTGGATGGCCCGGTGCGCGGCAACAGCAAGGTTATCCAGGAATTTGAGGCTGCCTTCCGCGGCTCAGGCTGGAATGTGATCAAGGTATTGTGGGGTTCCTACTGGGATCCATTGCTTGCCATGGACAAGGATGGCCTGCTCAAAAAACGCATGGAAGAGTGCGTGGATGGTGAATACCAGAACTTCAAGCAAAAGGGTGGCGCTTACACACGCGAGCATTTCTTCGGCAAATATCCCGAACTCAAGGAAATGGTTGCCGCCATGTCCGACGAAGACATCTGGCGCCTCAATCGCGGCGGCCATGATCCGCACAAGGTTTACGCCGCCTACCACGCTGCAGTGAACCATAAGGGACAGCCTACCGTGGTTCTGGCGAAAACCGTCAAGGGTTATGGCATGGGGGAGGAGGGCGAAGGCCAGAACACCACCCACCAACAGAAGAGCATGAGTGTAGAAACGCTCAAGAAATTCCGTGACCGCTTCGACCTGCCATTGACTGACGAGCAAGTAGAAAACCTTAGCTTCTACCGTCCTGCCGATGACAGCCCGGAAATGCAGTACCTGCACGCGCGCCGTCAGGCCATGGGTGGTTATCTGCCAGTACGCCGCCGCAAGGGTAATGAATTGACAGTTCCTGAACTGTCCACATTCGAGAACATGCTGGTTGCTACCGGTGAGCGTGAAATTTCCACGACCATGGCATTTGTCCGTATCTTGTCCACACTGTTGCGCGATAAGCAACTCGGCAAGTTCATCGTGCCTATCGTGCCGGATGAAGCTCGTACTTTCGGTATGGAAGGCATGTTCCGCCAGCTGGGCATCTACTCTTCTGTTGGCCAACTTTATGAGCCGCAGGATGCCGATCAGGTTATGTTCTACAAGGAATCACAAAGTGGACAGATCCTGGAAGAAGGCATCAACGAAGCCGGTTCATTCTCCTCCTGGCTGGCTGCCGCAACATCTTACAGTGTCACTGGCGTGCAGATGATTCCGTTCTACATTTTCTACTCCATGTTCGGCTTCCAGCGCATCGGCGATCTGGCCTGGGCAGCTGGCGACAGCCGCGCGCGCGGCTTCCTGCTTGGCGCGACCGCTGGCCGCACCACGTTGAACGGCGAAGGATTGCAACACGAAGATGGTCACAGCCACCTGATGTCCTCCACCATCCCGAACTGCGTCTCCTATGATCCGACCTTCGCCTACGAGCTGGCAGTCGTCATTCAGGAAGGCCTGCGCCGCATGGTACAGAACCAGGAAGATGTGTATTACTACATTACCCTGATGAACGAAAACTACACCCATCCCGACATGCCCAAGGGTGCCGAGGAAGGCATACTCAAGGGTATGTACCAATTCAGCAAGTCCAAGGCCAAGGGCCCCAAGGTGCAATTGCTGGGCAGCGGCGTCATCCTGCGCGAAGTCATCGCGGCAGCCGACTTGCTGGAAAAGGATTGGGGCGTTGCCGCTGATATTTGGAGCGTCACCAGCTTTACCGAGCTGCGCCGCGAAGGCCTGGCGGTGGAGCGCTGGAATATGCTCAACCCTGAAAAACCGCAACAGGAAAGCTATGTCACCCAACTACTCAAGCAGGCTGAAGGCCCCGTGATTGCGTCTACCGACTATATGAAGACTTTTGCCGACCAGATCCGCAACTTCATCCCGCAGCGTTATGTCGCGCTGGGCACCGATGGTTATGGCCGCTCCGACTCCCGCGAGGCTTTGCGCAATTTCTTTGAAGTCGATCGCTATCACGTAGTGCTGGCAACATTGAAGGCTCTGGCAGATGAAGGCACACTGCCTGCAAGCAAGGCCGCAGAAGCTGTCAAGAAATATAACCTCAACGCCGACAAACCAAACCCTGCAACGGTTTAAGTGGTTGGCAGGCCGTCAGTTGTGTCTGGCGGCCACTCGCACGTACAACGCCCCGGCTTGTTCCATGTGGGCGTTTCGCGCAAATGCATATCTGAAAAAAGATACATTTTAAGGAACATACAAGCATGGCCATTAAAGACGTACTCGTTCCCGATATCGGCAACTTCGACAGCGTAGATGTCATCGAAGTCCTGGTTCA
Organism: Methylobacillus sp.; assembly: GCF_036844465.1. Taxonomy (NCBI): domain Bacteria; kingdom Pseudomonadati; phylum Pseudomonadota; class Betaproteobacteria; order Nitrosomonadales; family Methylophilaceae; genus Methylobacillus; species Methylobacillus sp. Next base: position 11,669 of record NZ_DAIUFW010000002.1, on the reverse strand, counting down.
GCCTGGCGATACGATTGCCCAGGACGATTCGCTGATTACGCTGGAGTCCGACAAGGCATCCATGGATATTCCTGCGCCATTCGCAGGCACCGTCAAGGAAGTCAAGATCAAGGTTGGCGACAAGGTAGCCCAGGGCACGCTCATTCTGACCCTGGATGCCGAGGAAAATGCCGGCACAACCGCTCCAACTCCTGCCGCAGCACCCAAGGAAGAGGCCAAGCCTGCGCCTGTTGCGGCCGCTGCGCCAGCACCAGAAGCCAGTCGTCCGGCGCCACCTCCTCCACAGCCCATACTGCCACAGTCCACTCCGAACCCGATTGCTGCCAATGTGGAAAGCGCTCCGGGCAAACTGGCACACGCTAGCCCATCAATTCGCAAGTTCGCGCGCGAACTGGGCGTCAACCTAGCGCTGGTCACCGCCAGCGGCCCCAAGAACCGCATCCTGCAGGAAGACGTGCAGGCTTACGTCAAGGGCGAACTGAGCAAACCACGCACTGGCGGGGTAGCTACCGGCGCAGGCGGCTTGGCCGTGATTCCAGCACCAGTCATCGATTTCAGCCAATATGGTGAAACCGAAACCAAGCCGTTATCGCGCATCAATAAACTCTCCGGCGCCAATCTGCACCGCAACTGGGTGACCGCGCCGCACGTCACGCAGTTTGACGAAGCCGACATCACCGACCTGGAGGATTTCCGCAAATCCATGCAGGCAGAAGCCGAGAAACGCGGTGTCAAGCTCACCATGCTGGCCTTCCTGATCAAGGCTTCGGTCAATGCCTTGCGCGCCTACCCCAGCTTCAATGCCTCCCTCTCTGCCGACGGCGAGAACCTGATCCTCAAACAGTATTACAACGTCGGCTTCGCCTGCGACACGCCTGACGGTCTGGTTGTGCCAGTGATCCGCGACGTCAACCGCAAGGACGTGCTCGAAATCGCCGCGGAATTGGGCGAGCTGTCAGCCAAGGCGCGCGAGCGCAAATTGAAGGTTGAGGAAATGCAGGGCGGCTGCTTCACCATTTCCAGCCTGGGCGGTATCGGCGGCACTGCGTTTACCCCCATCATCAATTGCCCTGAAGTCGCCATCCTCGGCGTTTCTCGCTCCAGTATCCAGCCGATCTTCAACAGCAAGACCAAGGAATTCGAGCCGCGCCTGATGCTGCCGCTTTCCCTGTCTTACGATCATCGCGTGATCGATGGTGCCGACGGCGCCCGTTTCACCAGCCACATGCGCATGCTGTTGTCTGATGTCCGCCGCTTGTTACTGTAAGAATATTGAAGGTTAGATATGAGCAAAATCTCTGAAGTACTCGTCCCGGACATCGGCAATTTTGATAGTGTGGATGTGATCGAGGTCCTGGTTCAACCCGGCGACACGATTGCCAAGGAAGATGCCTTGATTACCCTGGAATCCGACAAAGCCTCCATGGATATCCCCTCCTCCCATGCTGGCGTGGTCAAGGAAATCAAGGTCAAGGTTGGCGACAAGGTCGCCAAGGGTTCGTTGATCCTGTTGGTTGAAGAAAGTGCCGCTGATAACGCGCCAGCCACTACGTCAGCAATGGATACTCCGGCCACCGCACCTGCGCCAGAAGCAGTCAAGCCTGCCACTCCCGCCCCAACGCCCGCAGTCGCAACTGGCGATGCCGATATCAATGCTGAAGTCGTGGTGCTTGGTTCCGGCCCTGGCGGTTATACCGCCGCTTTCCGCGCTGCCGACCTCGGCAAACAGGTCGTGCTCATTGAACGCTACTCGACCTTGGGCGGCGTCTGCCTCAACGTAGGCTGCATTCCCTCCAAGGCATTGCTGCATACCGCCAAGGTAATCACCGAGGCCGAAGAAACCAGCCATCATGGTGTGAGTTTCGGCAAGCCGGAAATCGACCTGGAACAACTACGCACTTGGAAAGCCAACGAAGTCGTGGGCAAACTTACCGGCGGCCTGGCGCAGATGGCCAAACAACGTGGCGTGACCGTGGTGCAGGGGGTGGGTAAGTTTACCAGCCCCAACCAGATCGCCGTCACTGCTGCTGATGGCAAAGTCACGACAGTCGGTTTCCAAAATGCCATCATTGCTGCAGGCTCCCAGGCTACCAAATTCCCCGGCGCACCCGATGATGACCGCATCCTGGACTCCACCTCCGCTCTCGCGCTGGCAGATGTGCCCAAGCGCCTGCTGGTCATCGGCGGCGGCATTATCGGCCTGGAAATGGGTACTGTCTATGACGCACTCGGCAGCAAGGTCAGCGTGGTCGAATTCATGGATGGCCTGATCCCTGGCGCTGACCGCGACCTGATCCGCCCTTTGCATAAGCGCATGGAAAAGCGTTTCGAGAGCATCATGCTCTCAACCAAGGTCGCCAGCATGGAAGCCAAGCCGGACGGCATCCATGTCAGCTTTGAAGGTGCGAATGCGCCCGCAGGAACCCAGGTCTATGACCGCGTGCTGGTCTCCATCGGCCGCCGTCCCAACGGCAAGAACATCGGCGCGGAAAATGCTGGTGTTGCCGTGGATGAGCGCGGCTTCATCAACGTGGACAAGCAGATGCGCACCAACGTGCCGCATATCTTCGCGATCGGCGACATCGTCGGTCAGCCTATGCTCGCGCACAAGGCGACGCATGAAGCCAAGGTCGCTGCAGAAGTCATCGCCGGTCATAAGGTCGAGTTCCAGGCCATGGTCATCCCTTCTGTGGCCTATACAGATCCAGAAGTCGCCTGGGTCGGCGTGACGGAAACGGAAGCCAAGGCGCAGGGACTTGCGATTGAAAAAGCATCCTTCCCATGGGCTGCCAGCGGACGCGCATTGTCCATCGCCCGCACTGAAGGCGCGACCAAACTGATTTTCGACAAAGAAACCCACCGGGTGATCGGTGCCGGTATCGTCGGCGTCAATGCGGGTGAACTGCTGGCAGAAGCGGTGCTGGCCATCGAGATGGGCGCTGATGCGCATGATCTCGGCCTCACCATCCATGCACACCCGACCTTGTCCGAAACCATCTGTTTTGCAGCAGAACTCAAGGAAGGCACCATCACCGATATGCTGCCGCCTAAAAAACGTTAATGTCTTGTATCCCGGCACCGGCATTAGCCTGACAACAAAAACGGCGCATCAGCGCCGTTTTTTCATTGCTTCAACAATACGAGAATTAACGGTTGCTTGCTTCGCCAGCACCCACTTCAGGACTTGAGGTATTTTCCATGGCAGCAGGCTGCTGCTCGGCTACGGCGTCAACCTGGCTTTCAGTTCCCACTGCCTTGGTTTCTGCCGTTTTGGGCTTGGCAGCAGCACGTGGTTTGCGAGAACGCGGCTTGGCCGGCTTCTTGGGTTTGTCATCCGCCGCGGTTTCAGTTTCTTTTTTTGCTATAGCAGTGGTTCTACTGCCTGTCGTCCTGGACTTGGCCGATGCGCGTCGCCGGTTGCCAGATGCCGCCTTGGGCTTGTCTGTAACCACCACCGTCTTCTCTTCCGCCGGCTGTTTGTCACCATCCATCACATCGGAGACTACCTTGTTCAAAATGCGCTTTCCTGCAATCACTACCGCAGCCAACGCCACCTTTTTTAAAACATTCTTGAAAACTCCCATGACGACTCCTATTGGCAAATAACTTGTTTGAGTTCGCTACCGGGGAAATTTGCGCCTTGCTTCCCCAATTCGGCTGCCATCTCGGCAGACATATTATTGATCAGCAAACTGGCGCGCCCCTGCTCCTGATTCCGGATGCCCTTCTGTACAGACCTTACTCCCTGGAGCTGCAATTGTTCGAGTAGTTTATTCGCCAATCGTTCATCCTTGAAGACACCCAGTGAAATGGCATTACGCCATGGTGGTTCCTGGATAATGATACTCACCTCCACGCCAAGCGCCTTCAACTCCGCCAGCCTGTCTTGCGCCGCCTGCGCAGAAGGCAATGGCGGGATATAAACCCAATAACGCAAGGCTTCCTGGATGGTTTTCTGCTGCACCGTAGCCATCAGTGAATGCTGGCTCAATATCGCCTGCGCACGTTGCAACCCTACTGCGGAGAAACTGCCCCACTCATAGCATGCATAGGCCTCTTCCGGTTGTTCCTCTCCGGTTTCGCTTACCTTGGGCAAGGCCTCCACTTCCTCTTGCGATAGCAATTTGATCTTGTCGGCAGACAGCGGCTCATGCAGATGCTGGCCGGGTACCTGCTGGGATTGATACCAGCTCACGCCGCCCCAGACTCCGAGATTCAGTATCAGCAAGCCTCCCAGTACCCATTTCATGAATATTCTCTTTCCAAATACCACAGTCCCTGCAACACCAGGTTCTGTTCCAGATGATATTCTCTTGCCAGCACATGCTTATGCAACAATGGCAGCAAGGCAGTGGCATCTCCGCCGCTCAGCATACAGGGCACGATCTGGCCACAATGCTCGCCCAGCACTTGCAGCAGGTTATCCACTGCACCAGACAAAGCATACAGGCTGCCACTGTAGACCGCATCCTGCGTATTCAGCGGAAAATCCTGGAACACGCCGCTGCCCTGCACAATCCCCGCTGCAGCATTGCCAATGCTGGTCTGCATCAGTCGCATGCCGGGCATGATGATGCCGCCAATAAAACGCGCCTGCCCTGCTGCAGTCTGCTCTATCATGTCTACCGTCAATGCAGTTCCCGCATTCACGACCAAGCAACTACGTTGGTAATATTGCCAGGCCGCAACCATGGATGCCCAGCGGTCCACCCCCAGTTGTTCCGGTTGCGTATAACCATTGACCAGGCCCGCGGCCTGCACCGTACTGGTATGCCAGCGCACCAGCACACCAAGGGTTCTCAACTGATGCTCCAGGAAAACGTGCTGCGCTTTTCCTGCCACATTGGCTACCGCAACACGGTCACAATGCTGCCAAGCAGTTGGAATCGTATCGTCGCTAAGCACTCCATGCGCCAACACCGCCCCGGTTTCGCCATGCAGCACTGCCCACTTGGTGCGGGTATTGCCTGCATCAATTGCCAGCAAGCTATTCATGCAGCGCATCCCCGCAAACTGATTTCACCAGAGGAAAAGCGCTGGATGCCTCCCTCATGCTGCACCAGCAACACACCATCATCCGCGACACCGTGAACCCGGCTGTATTGCTCACGCCCATCAGGAAACAGCAACTTGACCACCTCCTCGTGATAGGCGTGATGCGCCTGCCACTCTTCCCGCATGGCACCAAAACCCTCTTGCTCGAACTCATCCAGCACTCGCGCCAGTTGCCGCAACAGGCTTCCCAGTAACTCATTCGGGTCGATGCTCACCGGCAGGTCGCTCGCCATATCTGTGACAGGCTGGTCGATTTGCGCACGCATGGCCGCAGGCAGCCTGAGATTCAGCCCCACGCCAATCACCGCCGCACTGGGGCCATCCATATCCCCCTGCAATTCAATCAATATGCCCGCCAGTTTGCGCTCCCTCACCTGAATATCATTGGGCCATTTCAGTTGAGCGCTGCGCAAGCCATAGTCATGCAGGGTGCGTACCAATGCCAGCCCGACGGCCAGGCTCAAGCCTGACAGGGCAGCCGCCCCCATCTGGAAGCGCCACAATAATGAAAAGGTCAGGCTGGCTCCCAATGAGGATTGCCAACTTCGTCCCCGGCGGCCTCGGCCTTTGGTCTGCAACAATGCAGCCGCCACTGTGCCATGTGCCGCGCCGTTAGCCGCCTGCTGCATCAGATAGCTATTGGTAGAATCAATCGAGTCAAACAGCACTAACTTGAAGCGCTGTCGCTGATCATGCAAGGCATTCAGCACTGCCTGCCCATCCAGCAACTGGAGCGGGTCTGGCAGGCGATAGCCGCGGCCACGCACGGAAAATATCTCGACACCCAGTGCTTCTGCCGCCTGCATGGCATTCCAGACCGAAGCGCGAGTGACGGAAAACTGGCGGGCAATATCCTCCCCGGAGTGGAAACGCCCATCTGCCAGCAGCCTCAATATCGGAAATACCAGATTATTCATTGCGAGCCAGTATAGCGTAAGCAGCAGCGCGAAGAATGAATAATCTGGCCAGTGTGGCGGGAGCCCGCCCCCTAAACAATGACACAGTGTAAAATAGCGGCAAATTAATTGCGTATTGCCACCATGTCTGAAAAAACTCCTGTCGCACCTGCCTCTAATTTCATCCGTAATATTGTCGAACGTGACCTTGAACAAGGCACTTACGCCAGCCGACGCTGGGCACGCGCGCCAGGCGATGCAGCACAGCAAGCTGCCGGCGAGCCCGACCCGGCGAAGATCCGCACCCGTTTCCCGCCCGAACCCAATGGCTACCTGCATATTGGGCATGCCAAGAGCATTTGCCTCAACTTTGGCCTGGCGCGTGATTTTGGCGGTGTATGCCATATGCGCTTCGACGACACCAACCCGGAAAAAGAAGAGCAAGAGTATGTCGACAGCATTACCGATGCCGTCAAATGGCTAGGTTTCAGCTGGGATGCGTTTGGTGAATCGCATTTGTATTTCGCCAGCAATTACTTCGACTTTATGTACCGCGCCGCAGAATATCTGATCGAATCGGGCAACGCCTATGTCGACCAGCAATCTGCCGAGGAAATGCGCATCAACCGCGGCACACTGACCGAGCCGGGCAAAAATTCCCCTTGGCGTGACCGCCCAGCGGCGGAAAACCTGGTCTTGTTCCGTGAAATGCGCGATGGCAAACACACGGACGGCAGCATGGTCCTGCGCGCCAAGGTCGACATGGCATCGCCGAACATCAACCTGCGCGACCCGGCCATTTACCGCATCAAGCACGCTCACCACCACAACACCGGCGACAAATGGTGCATCTACCCGATGTACACCTTCGCCCATCCCGTGGAAGATGCCTACGAAGGTGTAACCCACTCCATCTGTACGCTGGAGTTCGAGGACCAGCGGCCATTCTATGACTGGGTGCTGGAAAGACTGGCTGAAGGTGGGCTGCTGGCGCACCCCTTGCCCAAACAATACGAATTCGCCCGCCTCAACCTTACTTATGTCGTGCTCTCCAAGCGCAAACTGATTGAATTGGTGGAGAAACAATATGTCTCCGGCTGGGACGACCCACGCCTGCCCACGCTGGCTGGCGCGCGCCGCCGCGGCTACGCACCCGAAGGCTTCCGCCTGTTCGCAGAGCGCATCGGTGTTTCCAAGGCCGACTCCTGGATTGAATACACGATTCTTGAAGACTGCATGCGCGAAGTGCTCAACGCTTCTGCGGAACGTCGCATCGCCGTGCTCGACCCGATCAAGCTGGTCATCGACAATTATCCTGAAGGCCAGTCCGAGGATTGCCACGCGCCCAACCATCCGCAAAAGCCCGAACTCGGCCATCGTGTTGTGCCACTGTCGCGCGAACTCTGGATCGAACGCGAGGACTTCATGGAAGAGCCGGTCAAAGGTTATTTCCGCCTGTTCCCAGGCAACATGGTACGCCTGCGCTACGGCTACGTGGCCAAATGCACTGGTTTTGAGAAGGATGCCGATGGCAATGTCACTGTAGTGCATTGCGAATATCTGCCCGACACCAAATCCGGCACGCCGGGCGCTGACTCGGTAAAGGTCAAGGGCAACATCCACTGGGTTTCCGCGGCGCATGCCTATGCCGCCGAGATACGCATGTACGACCGTCTGTTCAAAGATGCTCACCCTGGTGCAGGCGACCGCAACTATCTGGATGACATCAACCCTGATTCAGCGCGCACCATTACCGCTCAATTGGAGCCCGGCCTGAAACACGCCAAGCCGGAAGAAATTTTCCAGTTTGAGCGCCATGGCTATTTCGTCGCGGACAGCAAGGATAGTCAGCCCGGCCAGCCCATATTCAACCGTACGGTCACACTGCGCGACGCCTGGAAATAACGCTGTACTCCTGACGCAGGCCGCTCACGTCTGCGTCACATCATCTTTTCCCCCTACAGAGCAGAGGCCAACATGATCAACTCAGTCCCCGTCGAATCCGCCTACCGCCTGCTCAACCATGGCCCTACCGTGCTGGTGACTTCCGCACATCAAGGTCATACCAACGTGATGGCGGCCGCCTGGAACATGCCGCTGGATTTTAATCCGGCCCGTGTAGCCATCGTGATCGACAAAAACACTTATACCCGCGAACTGATGGAATCCAGCGGTACGTTTGCCATCAACGTGCCCTGCCAGGCGCAAGTGGAAATGGTAGTCAAGGTAGGCTCAAGTTCCGGACGCGAACTGCTGGGGCAAGACGCTGATAACAAGTTTGCTGCATGGGAATTATCCACTTTTGCCGCATCCCATATCGAGGCGCCGTTGCTGACGGGATGTGTCGCCTGGCTGGAATGCCGCATCATTCCCGAGCCGCATATCCAGCAGGCGTATGATTTATTTGTCGCAGAAGTTGTAGCTGCCTATGCTGACAACCGCGTATTCAGCAATGGCCGCTGGCATTTTGATGGCCAGGATGAGTTGCGTACCCTGCACCATGTAGCTGGCGGCTTTTTCTTCACTCCGGGCCAGAGCGTTACCGCCACATCGGCATAAGCTTTAGTGCCCCTGGACGCTGACGCTGGCAATCGTCCAATGTTGCTTTTCCTTGTCACGCGTCCGCGAGCATCCCAACGCAATCGGCTCATCGCCCGGATTGATCACATGTTTGGTATGGTCTGCCGTTTGCACTCCCATGAACCAGCGATCCAGCCATACCACAACGGTTTCCGTTGCTTCGCTTTTGAGCATAATCAGCGATCCATCATTGGCAAGACATTCAGAACTATCTTCCTCGATCAAACTTACCAAAGCAGTGTCAACCGCCGCTTCCGCCGCAAACAGATTAAAAGTCAGGCCTAACAATCCTGCAAACAAGTAAAAACGCATCTCTCCTCCGTCAAACTTGTCATGCCATTTCGGGCATGGTCTCGTAATCTGCTATTCTAACCCGGCAAGTATTGAATGCCACTTCTGAATACTATTTGATTACACGGCAAACAATCTTGTTCCAAAGACATATTTTCTTTTCTCGATTGGTCAAGAATGAAGAAACGGCGTCATGCGCATAGCAAGAAAACCGGATTGCCTCCTGGCAGCCTGGTGCATACCGGTGAGGTAAAGACATCAAGCATCACGCTGTCCATGTTCCGCTATAACGCAGAGCATATCGAAGAGCGCCCCCTCCACTCCCTCAGCGAGCTAGACGCTGAGACGGGCAATGACATCTTGTGGCTGAATGTGCATGGCCTGCATGACCCGGCGCTTATGGCTGAAATTGGCCAACGCTTCAAGCTGCATCCATTGGTATTGGAGGACATCCTCAATACTGACCAGCGCCCCAAGGTAGATATGTATGACAATTATCTCTATCTCGTCACACGCTTCTTTACTTACGATCCTGGGCAAATGCAGGTTAGTTCAGAGCAAATCAGCATCATCCTGGGCGACCGCTTCGTCCTCTCCTTCCAGGAACGCCCGACTGGCTCATTCGACCCTGTACGCGAGCGCCTGCGCGCCAACAAGGGTTTGTTACGCAAGTCAGGGGCAGATGTGCTGGCCTATGCCTTGCTCGATATGATCGTAGACAAGTATTTCGTCATGCTGGAGCTGATCAGCGATGATTGCGAAAAGCTCGAAGATCAACTTCTGCATAAACCCACCGACGCCGTGTTGCAAAGCATACACAAACTCAAGCGCGAAACCATGGATCTGCGCCGCGCGGTCTGGCCGTTGCGCGAAATCATCAACACCCTAATCCGCAACGAATTCGAATTCTTCCAGGCCAACACTATCCTCTATTTACGAGATGTCTACGATCACAGCATTCATTTCATTGAATCCCTGGAGTCATTGCGCGACTTGCTGGCCGGCATGCTGGATATCTACCTTTCCAGCATCAGCAACCAGGTCAACAAAGAAGTACGTATTCTGACAGTGGTCACCATGTTGTTCATGCCTCCAACATTGATTTCCGGGATATTCGGCATGAACTTCGACAACATGCCACTATTAAAAAACCACTGGGGATTCTGGATTGCCCTCTCTATCATGCTATTGGTTGCCATCGTGATGGGCCTGCACTTCTGGCGCCGCCAATGGCTCAGCAAACATTGATCACGCCTGTGGTTTGATTCGTCCAGCATATTTTTCCCGTATCTTTGCTACTTTGGGTGCAGCAACAGCCAGGCAATAAGGCTGATTCGGGTGTTGGGCATAATATTGCTGGTGATAATCCTCCGCGGGATAGAACTCGCGGCCCATCACCACCTCTGTCACGATAGACGCCATAAAAGCCTTTTCTTGCTTAAACCTTGCCAGCAACCGCCCCACTACCTGCCATTGTTCCTCGTTTTGGCAAAACACCGCCGAACGGTACTGCGTGCCCACATCATGCCCCTGGCGATTCAAGGTGGTGGGATCATGGGCCAGAAAAAATATCTCCAACAACACTTCATAGCTGATCACATCAGGCTCAAACACAATCTTGATGGCTTCCGCATGTCCAGTCTGGCCGGTACAGACCTCCTCGTATACAGGATTGGCAACACGCCCGCCAATATAACCAGACACCACTTGCCGCACACCCTGCAATTGTGAAAATACAGGCTCCAGGCACCAGAAACACCCACCTGCAAGGATTGCCACTGCTTCAATACTCATGGAATTTCCTTAATCAATATTTGCCTCAAATGATGATAAGTACGACATTCATACCTTAAATCCTTGGATCAAGCATACGCTTGATCCTCGATAATATGGTGCAGAGTCCTGCAAACTATCTGGATCAGCAAAAAATATTATGGCGCGTATTGCAGTTTTTAACCAGAAAGGTGGCGTAGCAAAAACCACCACCGTCCTCAACCTTGCTGCTGCATTACAGCGCACAGGGAAAGAGGCGTTGCTGATCGATATGGATCCCCAGGCACACCTGACGCAAATTTCGGGTCAACCTCCAGAAACGGCAAAGCAAAGCCTGTTTGGTTTTTATCAGGATGATAAACCGCTCTATCACCTTGAAACAGAATGGCCTGGCTTGGGACATCTCATCCCCTCGCACAAAGAACTGATCAAGGTAGATTCCAATTTCGGCAAAGGCCTGGCTGTACTGAACAAACTGAAGAACGGCCTAGACATCGCAGACAAGCTCTATATGAGCCGCCATACCTTGATTGACTGCTGTCCATATCTCGGCACGCTCTCACTCAACGCCATTTTTGCAGCTGACCTCATCATCGTCCCCATCTCATCCGACTTTCTTTCCCTCAGGGGAGCGAAAAAGGTGGAAGATACATTGGCTGCTATCGAACCTGTACTCAAACGCCCCATTGAGCGACGTTATTTACTAACTCGCTTCGACCGCAGACGCGGCATGACCTTTGAAGTACAAAGAAAAGCCCGGGAACTCTTTGGCCAGAATCTATTGGATACAGTGATCTCAGAGAATGTCGCCGTCGCAGAAAGCCCTGAATATGGGATTGATGTATTTCGACATCAGCCCAATAGCACTGGTGCACAGAACTATCTGGCTCTGCTGATTGAATTGGCACAGAAGTGGCCGAAGTAACATCTACCTAATAATCTCTTTATCTTTAAGCAATATCAAAAAGAAAAAGGTAGATAAACAATGAAAAAAGCCCGCTAGAAAACTAGCGGGCTTTTAAATAAAAGTCTGGCGGTGACCTACTTTCGCATGCGAGAAGCATACTATCATTG